>CAYYNL010000049.1:0-26412 GCA_964472925.1 uncultured Fibrobacter sp.
AAAATGGGAAATAATTTTTCGGTGATAGTGGGAAATAATAAATCGGTGTTGACAAATAATCCCTTTTGGTGACTAGGGATGCATATTATTGTTATCTAATATCCATAATAGATTCATACATAATCTCAGCACAGAAAATCTGTTACTGGCAATTCACTAACAGAAGCTAAAAAAAAGATAAATCTTAATATTACTATATAGATAACTCTTTAAGCTGGCTTGCATCATCCTCGGGAATCGATGGATTAATGCAAAAGCCTGATCCTAATTCAAAACCGGCAGGAGTAAGAAGCCGAGGCACAATCTGGAGAAACCAGTGTATATGGGGTTCATTAATCCTGTATCTGGTAAAGGTGTGGATAATGTAATTATAATCAGGATTGTCCAATATTCGGGACAGTCTACTTAAAATCTCTTTGAGAATCAAAGCTAAATCTTCTTTCTCATTTTCCTTTATATCACCAAATACTGCAGTATGTCTATATGGTAAAATCCATATCTCATAAGGTACTTTTGCGGCATACGGAACAAATGAAATAAAGGAATGATTTTGAGTTATTATCCTTTTACCACATTCCAGTTCACTATTAATGAGATCGCAATAGATACAAACACCATGATCATCAAAGTATGTCTCAGAGATCTGTTCCTGAATGCGAATATAGCGAGGTACAGTGGGTGAACCAATGATCTGGGAGTGAGGATGTGCCAAAGAAGTCCCAGCTTTGGCTCCATGATTTCGAAAAATTGTAACCATAACTATATGATCATCACTCATCATTGCCAGATATCGTCTGTGATAGATTTCAATCACACTCGAGATTTCATTTACATTATATTGCGGAATATCTTTTGAGTGATCAGGATTCTCTATGATCACTTCATGCCGGCCATAACCTCCCATGCAAAGATACTTTCCATCCTTATAACGTTGTATGGGGGCTGCTTGACTTAGTGCTGGAAACTTGTTATCAATAGCTCTGCTTAACCATCCCCAACCATTTGGGGTTTTGATTTCATCATTGACTATCGCCAGCTTTTTTTCATTTCCCGGACAGAACGGGCAATCCTTATCGTATGAACAAAGTGGCATATAAGAAGATTTCTCTACCCGATCATGCGGACGATTTTTTCGGGAAGTTGAATAAATAACCCATTCTTTACTTATGGGATCCTGGCGAATAAAACTTTCATTACTATAGCAATGCTGCTTAATCATTCTCTTTTTTATCAAGTGGATTTGTATGAAAAGCAACCTCAGACTTTGTACGGTAAATTGTTTCAAATGAGTTAAATAAATCCAGATATTGCTCAAAAAGCCGTATCAGAAGAAATTTTTCCTGCACAGTTTTGCGCGCATTTTTTCCCAATCTATATCGTAAATCCGGATTTTTCAGGATTTCCACAATTCGCATAGCAGCTTCATTGATGCTTGATACCAAATAACCGTTAACTCCATTTTCAATCTGGTAACGGATACCTCCTACATTCCCTCCAATAACTGGCGTACCTTTCCACATAGCTTCAGAAACCGTAAGACCAAACCCCTCCTTTATTGATTTCTGTAATACCACCGATGCTTTTTGCTGCAAAGCATTAACCAGCGCTGTATCATCCTGACTCATGATAATTATACGCTCGCTACGATGCTCCAAAATTTCTTCATATAATTGTGCTCCTTCAGGATCATCTGTGGCTGGAGCACCAAGCAGCACCAAAGTTGCATCCACCTGCTTTCGGGCAATTTCAAAAGCCTTGATAACCCCTTCTGGATCTTTAAACTTATCAAATCTGGAAATCTGAACTACCAGTGGAAGATCGGTAGGAATATTATAATGGTTAAGCCTTTCCTGTATCTCTTTTTCGTTTAACTGCCGGTTTTTAAGGGTGAAAGGATCAATAGCAGGCATAAAACAGAACTGTGGTGTGCTTAATTTCTGTAAATATTCGGGGATACTGACGATTACTGCATCATACATCTCCACAAATGGACGTAAATAATTCCACAGAATTGGATTTGGGCTGGAAAGATCCAGATGGCATCTCCAGATCCAGGGTCCATTCTTTTTATAATGCCGCACAATAGGAAGTGGTTGAGGATCATGAACGACAACAAAATCGTGTCGGATATGGTTTCTAAGAGCATTTTCATAGATAACTTCTTCATATAGGCTTATTTTTCGATCAGTCAGATTAATCGTGCTTCCCTGTAAAGCATTATGCATCTTTTTGGTTATACCGAAAAAATCGGAAGTGCCCTGAAGAATTCTCCACCCTGTATTAATTCCTGAAGAGTTCATAAGCAAAGTAACCGACGATAAAAGTTCAGCTACCCCGCCACCATAATAAGTGGAACTTATGTTAGTGATATGTACGTCTTGCAGTTTTTTTATTTTGGCTCTGACTCGCTCAACGACCTGGGGACCTACAAACTGTTGATAATCTTCGATTTTAATTTGTGGAAAGCGGCTTTCGAATGGATCATTCATTTGCGGCTCCTTTCATTATCAGTGGATAAAAGGAAGCAAGTTATGGTCCAAAATAATCCAAAGAAGATGGAAGGATATTGATTTAAGGTAAATTAAAAAAATTGTTATGATAAAGGGTTTTTATTTTTTAGAAACACCTTAATATTTGTATTACTTTTTACAGGGTTGTGAAATTTTGTCATTATTGAGAGAAGGTATAAAGGGAATTTTCTGAAGCCGGGGGGGATTAATCCAGATATGTTTTTTTGATCTGTTATCTTTTCACCTTTGGGGCATATAAGAGTCCGAAAACTTTTCTATCAATTATGGAAAAACCGGCCAGTCAGAAAAATTACTGTAAAATTACGATGTTTCTAAATACGATTAAATAGGCAAAATGTAAAATTCAGTAGTTTAAGATTTTTTAAGCAGCTGGCTGTTGCCTTTCCCCAAGTATAAAAGGTTAACAATCAAAAAACTACCTCCTGGGTATATCTGGAATCCCGATACTCTCTGTTATCAATTTAAAAAACAAAATAAAAAATTTTCCCGATCAAATTTACTATTATAAACCTGGTTTTCATACTAAGAAAAATTTAGTTTGAATTTAGTTATAGGATACATTTTGCGATACAATCACAGATTACAGATTAAGAATGTGTCTATCGACATTTTCTGTGCAGACTTTTAAGGGTTGCATAGATAGCAATTCGAATTTGAAGCAAGGCCTATTGAATTAATACGGGTTGTTCATAAAAGGATATTTGAAAACTTAAGTGTTGAAAAAAAATATTTCATTAATATTTCATTAATATTCCAATAAGAATCACAATTAATAATTTCGAGTTTTTCTGGTAAATTAATCTAAAAAAGATGACAATGCTTTTGTCTCTATATTAATTTTGAATTGGATGAAAACAGAAAAATAAAAAGAAGGTAACATTATGGAGCTGTTTAATGACCGATACACCAATAATAGAATTGCATGATATTCGCAAAGAATATCTCCTAGGTACTACAAAAGTCGAAGCTTTACGAGGTGTTTCCATTACTATTAATAAAGGTGAATTTATCGCAGTAGCCGGCCCATCGGGATCAGGAAAAAGCACTCTTCTCAATATGATAGGCTGCATTGATTCACCATCATCGGGCTCTATTGTTATAAATGGCAAGGATGTCAGCAGGCTTTCAGATCTTGAGCTTACTCGCTATCGTAGAGTAACTGTAAGTTTTATATTTCAAAGTTTTAATCTTATTCCTGTGCTCAATGTTTACGAAAATATAGAACTGCCGCTTCTATTGCAGCGAAAAAGTGATTCAGTAGAGCGTAAAAAACGTGTTATGAAGCTAATAGCTGAAGTGGGTCTTGAAAATAGAATCAAAAATAAACCTGGAGAACTCTCAGGAGGTCAGCGTCAGCGTGTAGCCATAGCCAGAGCTTTAGCTGCAGATCCACTGCTTGTTCTTGCAGATGAACCTACTGCAAATCTTGATAGTGAAACAGGAGCACGAATTTTGAATTTGATGCGTGATATTAACACACGAGAAGGTACTACTTTTATATTTTCTACTCATGACAGCCACATCATGGATCGGGCCAGACGCATAATTTCTATTCATGACGGGATGATCGAAAATGATCATTCAAAGTAAAACTGAAATGATGCTTCAGTTTAAAATTGCCCTTAGATATATTTTGCGTCGTAAATTCCGCATGATTGCGATCGGATTTCTTGTTTTCCTTGGAACTGTCATTAT
This sequence comes from uncultured Fibrobacter sp., assembly GCA_964472925.1. Classification (GTDB taxonomy): domain Bacteria; phylum Fibrobacterota; class Chitinivibrionia; order Chitinivibrionales; family Chitinispirillaceae; genus JAAYPC01. The sequence goes on from CAYYNL010000049.1 coordinate 4,227, forward strand.
GGTTCTGGGTGAAACATTTGCCATATCGGCCAGGCATTTTTCACGACAATCTATAATCAACTACTTTACAGGAGATTGCATCATTTACTCCTCACGCTCAAAAGAAAAGCCTTCTCCATTTGCTTTTACTACACCGCTTCCGGTTATTGAGAATCTGGAGTCGATTGATAGCTGGATTACAGGGAATCCGATGGTTGAGCGTAGAGTTGCGATCGCTCAGAACTATGGGGTTCTTTCTGTAGACCACAGTGGAAAATCAGTTGAAGTTCCATTTATCTTTTATGCAGTTGACCCAAAGTCTTACTTGGATGTATTTCCGAATATTATTGTAGATAAAGGCCATTTTTATAACACTGACAGCATTGGTCCATCATCAGGAATAGTACTTAGTCACTTTCAGCTTGAAAACTATAGAAAAAACTATCATATAGATCCTGATGTGGGTACTAAGGCGACTCTTTTAAGTCTTACAGATGGTGGATCTGTTAATGCATTCAAATCTTCTGTTATCGGCATCTATAAGCCAAATAAATTTGTGAATGTTTTTAATTATATTAATTTTGTGGATATTAATACTTACTCACAGTTATACAACTTTACCGGAGTAGACTCATCATCACTGCCTCAAAGTTATAACAATGCGCTTTCCAGTACTTCCGATGATGATATTTTCGGTCTTGCAGATGATAAATCCTTTGGTCCGCTTTCAACTGCAAATCTTGTATCTGCACGTTTAAGTGGTTATACCCAGATTTCAATAAAGCTAAAAAATTCCAATGACTTACCAGAGTTTATGAATCAACTTTATGCACAAAATTTTTCTGTAGCATGCGCTCCATGGAATCAGGCGTCTAGCTTTTTTGCAAATATAGCAACAATCATTGAATCGGTGATCTATGGAGCTACTTTTCTGATATTTCTTATAGTAGGTTTCATTCTGATGAATACTTTGATTATAAGTATACTGGAACGTACAGCGGAAATCGGCACTCTTCGTGCAATGGGAGGAGAGAAGAGCTTTATTACAGGAATTTTTTTATGGGAAGCTTTTATTTTAAACGGAACCGCAGCTTTGATTGGAATGTTAATTTCAGCAGCAGTTATTTTTGCTTTGCGGTTCACACCTGGTATTGCACTTCCAGATATAGTTGCACAGTATCTAATTGGAGGAGGTTCTCTTCCGCTTTTGCTATCAGTAAAACCATTCTTAATCGCTATTGTACTTGTCACTATATTTTCTTTACTGGCAACTGTTTATCCCCTAAAAACAGCTACAGCGATAACACCTCTTAAAGCAATGAACAGAAAGTAGCTCAGCCATGTGGTATCTTCCAATAGCCTTTAAAAATATATTCAGGGACCGTAAAAGATCATTTTCACTTGGTATCAGTTACTTTTTCGTTTCAATTCTTCTTCTGGCTGTTTCGTCTTTGACAAATGGTGCTCGAAAAAATATAACAGGAAATGTCGTTACTTCCACTGCAGGTCATCTAACCATTTCAGGTGAGTATGTTGTTAATGGCCGAACATTTCAGGGAATTGCATCATACAAAAGAATAGATTCTCTGATTCATAGGCTTTTTCCTGATGCCAGAATCCTTACCAGATACACTTTGAGCTCTTCAGTTTTCTATAATGGTATTTCCAAACGACTTTCCTTTTCAGGAATAAACCCATCAGATGAAAACAGTTTGAGAAATCAATTAAATGTGTCTGATCAGACCTGGAATGAATTCAGGGAAAATCCCCAGACTGTGATTCTGCCTGAATCTGTTGCATCCTATTTTGGTATGTCTGTAAAGGATGACATACTTATTGCAACAAGAACAAGATATGGGGCATTTAATACTGGATCCCTGCGCATAGGCGGCTTGCAATCGTCAGGAAATTATTTTCTGAAAGATTTTGTGATTTGTCATTTCAGTTTTTTACAATCACTGGATCTGGCTGACTCAAATACCGCATCAAAGATGTATATATATTTTGAGGATAAAAAAAACATTACAGATAAAAGGGACCGTATTATGGAACTTCTTTCAGATAACGGATATCTTACATCTGTTCCAGCAAACAGTTCCGATGCTATCAATGCAGTATCTTCAGCTTCACCACGATCTCAGATACTTGATTCCACCATAAATCGTCAAAATCTGACTTTGGCAACAATCGATGAGGTGACAGGGATACTTTCCAGTGTAGAAGGTGCGATCAACGGTATAGGCATTTTTGTAGCTGCAATTATGATCTTTGTAATTGCAGTTTCAATTTTTATCAATTTGCGAATGACAATAAACGAAAGATTACAAGAGATCGGTACGCTCAGAGCTATAGGTGCAGAGCAGATGCATGTGAGCAGGCTTTTTATAGCTGAAAACCTTTTTCTTAGTCTTATATTTTCATTTTCCGGAATACTCTCTGGATTAATTTTTATATATTTATTTAGTAAAGTGTTTACGTTTTCACCTGAAGGGAATTTGAGTCTGTTTCTTGATAATGGACATTTCGTTCTTATTCCCGCTCCTGGTACTGTGTTTTTAATTCCAGTTTTACTTGGAGCTCTTACTGCACTGTTTTCCTGGTTTCCGGCCAGATACGGTTCACGTATTTCTCCAGTTAAGGCACTTAACGCTATAGATATTTAACAATTTGTGATAAATGAAAGGCTTGAACTAAAAAAATGAATAATCTTTTCTTTAAATCGATTTTTTTAATCGTTTCATGCAGTCTTTGCTCAATGGCTTCTAAATCAGACAGTACTGCAATACGCATTATCAATACCATGGAGGAGCGGCTAAATCTTGATGGAATCGATGTTACCAGTGTATTTACATTAGTTCAGAGAAAAGCTGGTGAAGCAGACCGGGTGCTCAAGGTAAAGGTTTTCAGAAGAGATCATCAGAAAAAATTCACTCTTATTTTTCAATATCCAGACAGTGAAAAGGGGAAGGGCTATTATAGAAACGGCGATGAATTGTACCTATACCTGCCTTCCACAAGAGAATTTGTATTTCGCAACCGCAAAGATGATGTGGGTTCAACTGATGTACGTACAGATTTGTTCGGCAAGTTAGATCTTCTTAAACAGTATAACGCTGTTTTCATTGGAAAGGAAAATGTAGCAAAATTTGAATGTGATGTGATTGAGCTCACTGCAACGGCTTTGGATGTTTCTTTTCCTATTCAGAAATGGTACGTCAGGAAAAGTGATAACCTTCCGGTAAAAGTAGAAAATTTCAGTGCTTCAAGAGCTCTTCTAAGAACATATTATTATATCGATTATAAAGAGGTCTCTCCAAAAAAGTATCTTTTTACTAAATTTATGGCCCAGAATAACCTGGAAAAGGATCAGCGTACACTTCTAAGTAATGAAGAGATAGGATCTGCAGCTATTGCTGATTACACTTTTTCAAAAGCTTTTCTGGAGGAACAGTCGCGGTGATAAGATCCAGTTTTCTGCTTTTAACATTTATGCTTTTATCGGTTTCAACGTCAGAAGAGTTGCTATCCGATGAAGACATTTTCAATACAAATGAATTTGACAGCTCTATAGCCAAAAGTGCTGCTATAGATTCCAGTAATTCTCTAAAGTATCTACCTGGAATCACCTTTTTGATGCAAACTGCCACCACTGTGATGGATTCATTGCATTACAGCGCAGATACCAGATTTTACGGTATGGCATTTGTTAAAGCTTCAAAGAACGATATTGGTGCACTTTATCTGGGATGTACATTTAACTACTTTTTATATGGGGCATCTGATAATATGAGACAAAAAGAAATTTATTCTCAGATGTTATCAGATAATGAATCGCCTAAAATTACTGTTTCAGAATTTCACTTCTCAACAGATATTGCAAAAAGACTTTTCATTCGTGTTGGCAAGCAGCTATTAAGTTGGGGAGCGGCATATTTCTGGTCTCCGACAGATTTTATTAACCTTGAACGGGATCAAGCATCTGTTCTTGCTCCTGTAGATATTCGAAGCGGAAAACCTGGATTAAGGTTTTTTATACCTTTAAAAATAATCAACATTCTTACCTTTACCGATTTTTCAGATATAACTTTAAACAAAGAGGCCAGATCGATTCCCGAACATATAGGTCAGGCCTGGCGTCTCGATGCCACTATTAGTGGAGTTAATATTGGAACAGTAGGTTATGTGGCAAAAAATAAGCCTGTTAAGATTGGTGTCGATGCTTCAGGAAACTGGTTTGGTACTGACATCTATACTGAAGCGGCATTAACTGCTGATTATGTTGATGCAGGGCGCAGGACAACATCTGTTTGCTTGGGTGCATCAAGGTACTTCGGAAAGGAAAAAAACTGGCTGGCGCGTACTGAATTTTATTTTAATGATACAGGATTTGAAGATGTCAATTTATTTGGAATAAAGCCAGGTGAGTTTATTCCATTATATTCTGGAAAATATTATATGTATGGCGAATTGAATGCAACCAAACTTGCTTCCGATATGTTGGATATTACACTGTTCGGGTGTGTTAATTTAGGTGATCGATCATATTCCCCTGGAATTCAATGTATGATTGATCTTCCACGTGTTGTGCCGTTTTTTCTTTTTTGCAGATACTTTGGAGGGAAATCGAATCGTGAATTTACTGCTCCATATTATGGTCATGCTTTTTCAGAAGGTTTAAGGGTGATGGTTTCTCTTTAAAAGGAATTTTCCTTGTAAATAATAAATTTAAATGTCCACTTAAGAGCCGGCTCAATAAGTAAAAACTGGTGGATAAGAAAGTCGTAATGGCAGGACAATTAAAAATGATAATTTGCAGCTGTTTTGGATGTATTACTTCAAGATGTGAACCCTGTTTTCAAGTATTACGACAGCTTTCTAAAGAGCATAAAAAAATGCAAATGTCTCATCAATGCACTTATCGTTTACTTATTTTAAACTGACCTTTGGTAAGCTTTGGTATCAAAAAACGATAACATTCCTTTTTAATCGCCCCAATAGATTACATTCTTGGATAAGAATATAAATATTTTTTATGTAAAAAAACTGAATAGGTATTTTATTTTTTTATCTATCGATATCTGGCTGTTTACCTTTTTTAATCCCTCTATCTTCCCAGAGAACTTATGATAATCTTATGACTCTTCCCTATACAATTTAAAATATATCCTCCACTCGGTATTGCATCAATGTCAATCATGTTTCCATAACCGGTTTCGATCTGTCTGCCTGTAAAATCTAATATCCGCCAGTAAGTTTTTTGCCTAAGATAAATAGTCTTACTGGATATTGCAACATTAGATAATGGAGTCGATGCAGCTCTTGCCTCGTGTATCGAAGTCGCTTCACCCAGAAGATTAGTATTAACAAAACGGACCTGATAAGGCCATTGCTCATCATTACTATTATTGTCATCCCATTCATGTTTCCAATGTTCCTGTGGCGCTCCAGAAACTACCAACCAAAGTCTGGAACAATCTGCTGGGCAATCAAAAGAGAGAGATTGATCCAGACATACTCCGTTTATTACATTTGCAACTCCCATTTCACTATACTTTCTGGTACCATCCTTATGAAGCGCAACGAATCCAAATCGCCATCCCCCTTTATCGGTTTTCAGAGCTCTGAAACCGCTTGCCCCAGCCTTTCCCTTGAAAAGAACTGATACCTTTTTGGCTTGAGAAGGAGGATTAAGTTTAATACAGTTGTATCCATAGTTTTCAATACACACTGATGGATCTATCTGCCAGAAACCATCTGATGTCAAATTCATCTTAGTCTGAACCCTGCTGTCAATGTACTTTTCACCGTACAATCTTATTTCCGGAATGTCCCAGGTCGTAAGGTGTGCTGCGTGCTCGAATATTTCATCATTAAATTGCTCTTGTGATAGTGAATTGAGTCTTTTGTACGCCTCTACCGGGTCTTCAGGAAAACGGGATTCTCTCCAGACTCTACCAATAAATTCTCTTCCGTGCTTATACACCCAGTAATCAGGAAGGAAATAGTTGGCATAACGAGGAGTTTCGTGCAAAATATGCAAATGATTACTCTTTATGTATTCACGAAAGTCATTTTCAGTAAATTGCATTTCCGGATACACCTTAAAAGACATCCACTGAGCACACTGTTCCCAGAATCCATTTCCACCATTACCATTTTCCCCCAGACCATACCTGAATCCCCCAATTCCATCACAGCCGGTTATGTACTGAAAACAATGTCCGATTTCATGAGCGACTACATTGCCAATATTTGCTGCAGCAGGATTTACTCTCAAAGATCCTACTTTATCATCTTCACCAGAACCATTGGCAGTCCATTCTGTACTGTACAATAAGAATATCAGCAGTTTATAATTATCAGTTACCGATGATCCCTTTATGGCAAATTTTAATGTATCAAGATAAAAAGAATAGCTTTTCTCTGCTACCTGTAAAAGTGTATTTATATTAACTCTGTAGCTTCCAGAAGCTGTGGATGGATCATTACCAAACCCATTTTCCCAGAAAACTGCAATATTATCTGATTCCTTGCTCCTTAAATAACACCATTTGCTTGAAGAGTTATTAAGGTCCATTGTATTACTAATAGATTTGGGAATATAAACTGTTTTTTGTGCTGAAACGTAAAAGCTAAGGCAAAGAAACAATGTCAAAAAAAGGATTTTATTCATACGCTTTAATCCTTCCATAGCTCATTATTAACTGAAAGTTACCTTTTTTCTATATTATGTAGTATAATAACATAAATATAGAAATGCTTAGTTAAAAAATTACTCCATCTAAACTTTGCTGGTTTTATTAAACGGTAGTGATAAAAGCTGCTACTTTGATATAACCTTTTGATAATTTCTTATCGAAAACCTAAATTTCGATATCCATAAATTATCTTAATAAATAAAGGATTTTGAATGAAAGCTATTATAGTTAAAATACTTGTAATAGTCAGCATCAGCTTAATATCAGCAGCTTCTAATCGTTATGAAGCAGAAAATGCTATAGTTGATGAAAACTCCATACAGAAGATAGCCGATTCTAAAGCATCAGGAGGTTACTACGTAAATATGAAAGAAGGTAATCTCTCATTTAAAGTTATTGTAGAAAATTCCGGCTTTTATACTATCTGGGTCAGCTATTCTCAACCAAATGATGAAAAAGGAAAAATCCAGAATTTAATAATTAACGAAGTATCTTCTGGTCAGATCTCTTTTCCTAAAGTAGATACTCTTGTCTACATGAAAGCATCTTCAAAAGTTAAACTTATCAAAGGAATTAACACTATCGGTATTAATAAATCCTGGGGATGGGTTAACATTGATTTTATAGAATTAACCCCTTTTCAGACTAGCTCCTTTAATATCATTAACAATCTTGTTACCCCTTATCCAGCATTAAATGCAAAAAAAATGTACAGCTTCATCAAAGAAAATTTTCAAAAAAAAATTATCAGTGGTGCAATGACTAACACTGTCATGCTTAATGATGGAAATTACACGCCCAATACAATAGAGAATCAGACTGAAATGGCCTGGATTAAAGAGGCTTCCGGAAAATTTCCGGCTCTTTTGGGCTTCGATTTTCTTCATGCAACAGGATTGAGTAGTGATGGCGAATGGCACAGGGGATACACTAATGCCACTATTTCCCTTGCAGAAGATATATACAGAAAGGGTGGTATCCCTGTTTTCTGTTGGCATTGGAAAGATCCCAGTCAAAAAGTAGAAACCTTCTACAGTCCTTCATCCAATAACACCCCTTATACCACTTTTAATCTTCAAAATGCATATACCGATTCTTCCTGTGAAACATTTAACGTCAACAGCGCAGAATATAAAGCTATTCTTAACGATATCGATATCATTGCATCTTATCTTAAGAAACTTTCTGAAAAAAATATACCTATACTATGGAGACCTCTCCATGAAGCAGCCGGCAAATGGTTCTGGTGGGGTTATAGTGGAGCAAAAGCATGCAAAGGATTATATAGATTTCTATTTAATAGGCTGACCAATTATCATGGATTGAATAATCTTATTTGGATTTGGACTACTGATGAAGCCGCCGATGCCCTTGACTGGTATCCTGGTGATGAATTTGTTGATATTATCGGTAGGGATTATTATTACTATCCGCGTGAATCAAACCATAGTTCTTTAGTTGCCTCATTTGAAAAAATCAAAGAGATATTCAATGGAAAAAAAATAATTTCATTAACTGAAAACGGATCAATTCCTCATCCGGATAGTCTGATAAGTGATGAGGCTGGATGGTCCTATTTCATGCCCTGGTATGGAGATTATACTATGGATGGCTGGGCACATGATAATACAGCCTCAGATTGGAATTCCATTTTAAATCATGAATATGTAATCACTCTGGATGAAATGCCTGGTTGGGATAACTATACTGTTTCATTTAAACCGGTTACAAAAAAGCTTTACACCGAAAATATTTCCTATCGTTTTACAAATGGATTCTTGAATCTGACAATTAATGGTATAGTGGCTGAAAAGGCCACCATTTATGCTCTGAATGGTACCTGCATCGCCTCTGCACTCAATAAAAACTCAGACAATTTCCAATTTAATATGAATGGAGTTGGAAAAGGTTTGTATTTAGTTAATTTTACCATTTCAGAAGGTAATCTGGCAAAAATGGTTCTGTTTAAGTAAAAAAAAAACAGAATTGATTGTTACTATGTTCTTTAAATTATTGGTATCAGATGCAAAGCACCATTAATAATCAAAGTATATCATTTTATGATTACTATTTTTTAATTTAAAAATTATTATTAATTATTCTTTTAATGCATTTTCACTCATTTGGAGTTAAATCATGAGATATTCTTTAATACTTATTTTTATATCCTGCATGCTTTTTTTCCTATGTTCAAAGAATCCAACCAGCCCGGAAATATCAATTGAAAAATATAAGCAGAAAATGCTAGCGTTAATGCCTCAGGTTGAGAATATGAGGGGTCTTAATTTTCTACGCGATATACATTTGGTACCCATGAGCAGAAGTCAATATGCTGCTTCCAGATACTCCAGCAGTTCAGAAGCTAACAATCTTTATTCTGTCGAACTAAAACAACTTGGTTTTATCCCCGAAGACATGGATAACTTTGATCAGGAAGTTGAATCCTATAGTGAAAACTTTGCTGCAGCATTCTACGTATCTGGTACTGATTCTATCTATGTAATAAATCCGGAAAAATACGAGGATATAGAATTTGAATTTTATATCACTCACGAATTAACACATGCTCTTCAAGACCAGCACTTCAATCCTTTTTCTTATATTTATCCGTTCATTTCACAATCTGCTTCCAACAGCGACTTTTACCTTTCACAATTAAGCGTGATCGAAGGTGATGCCAGTCTTTCAGGCTATTTATATTTGATAAGACAGTACGCAATAATGACAGAACAGAACCTGATAGACACTTTTTTCAATGAGTCTGAACGCTTTTATCAAAGTATAGATACTTTAGGTGATCTTAGATTTCTGAAAGTCAGCCAAAATTTCCCATATATAGTAGGGGAATATTTCATTGGAAAAAAGAAAATTTCTCAAGGATGGGAAGCGGTCAATACCCTTTACCATTCCAATCGGGTAAGCTCTACAGCCGAAATAATTACCGGTAAACCTGTATCTTTAAAATCTTTCGATTTCAGTAAGTTTATTCCGAATATGCTTAAAGATACCAGAAAATTGCGATTCGCAGATGATGACACACACGGACCGGTTATGCTGATGGCTCTCTTAAGTGAATATACAGATATAACCCATTACAAAAACGCATTTGGCTGGCGGGGAGACAGAATTTTTTATATGCTTAAAGATGATGATAAGTATGGCTCTTTTGTCTGGGCTTTGGAATTTCAGACTGATGAAGATGCTAAGTACATGATGAGTGCTTTTGACAAGCTGCTTTCCAATCGTCGCCTTTCCAATACATTTCCCGAAAAAATAAACTCCACAGACATGACCACCTTCACTCATCCGGGAATAACTACAAATCTTTGTAATCTGGGTACAACCATTCTTTGGATGGAAAATGTGCCAAATCCAACAGAAATTGCCGAGTTATTTGTGTCCAAGCTAATTGCGAAGAGCTCATCAAAACAGGAAAATTTTTCCACTTTACCAAAAGAGGAAAAATGGAAACTGTTAAGAAGACACATTACTGATAATCAGCTTCTGCTGAAATAATGGGTAATTAAAATGAAAGTTAATTGATTTTCAAAAACCAATTTTGTAACAAAAAACCTCCGTTTTCACAGAGGATTTTTGTAATGCTTTAATTTTATTAACTCAAACGCAAATCGTCGCTGACCAGCTTAATTATTTGAATCATCTGATGAATAATCTTCCGGTTCTTGATCTGCTGACTCTTCCTGATCTTCACCAGTAATCTCAAAACTCTGCTTTGCTTCATCTGATTCAATTACCTCCGGAATCACCTCCGGAATGTTTTGCTCATTTTCATCGGCAGTATTGGAATTGTCTCTTTCACAAAGAGCGATATCAATTACATTGTCATTAGAATCAAGGCTGATAAGCTTAACACCCTGAGTGTTTCTACCAATTGTGGATATCTTGTTAACATCTACTCTAATAATTATTCCACATCGTGTAATAAGCATTAGATCGTAATTTCCATATACACCCTTTAAGGATACTACCTGACCAGTCTTTTCAGTTACCTTTATATTAATAATTCCAGAACCACCTCGATTTGTTTTTCGATAATCCGATACCGGCGTTCTTTTACCGTATCCATTCTCTGTAACTGTCAAAACATCATAGTTTTCATTTACAGTGATCATACTTATTACTTTATCGTTGTTTTTCAAGGTAATTCCTTTTACCCCTCTGGTGTTTCTTCCCAGCTCTCTCACAGCACTCTCATGGAATCGAACAGCCTGGCCCAAACTGGTACCCAGAATGATATCGCTGTCACCCCCAGTCAGTTTGCATTCAATAACGCTGTCATTTTCATCGAGATTTATCGCATTTATACCGTCCCGTCTTACATTTGAATAAGAAGAAAGCGGCTGTTTGTTGATAACTCCATTAGAAGTTGCTATTACAATAAAATGATCATCATTGAATTCTCTGACCGGAACAAAAGCGGCAATTTTCTCACCAGGTTTCAAATCTACCAAGTTAATTATGGCTTTTCCCCGTGATTGTCTTCCAGCTTCAGGAATTTTATATACTTTCAGCCAATAGCATCTTCCCGTATTGGTGAAAAAAAGAATATAAGCATGAGTAGATGCTACAAATAGGGTAGTGATAAAATCATTTTCTTTAGAATCCATTCCTTTTACGCCTTTGCCACCCCGACCTTGTGTTCTGTAGGTATTTACAGGTGTTCTTTTAATGTAACCCTCATGTGACATCGTAATAACCATGTCTTCTTCTGCAATTAGATCCTCGATATCAACATCACTAGTAGCATCAACAATCTCTGTTCGGCGGGGATCACCAAAACGGTTTTTAATATCTATAAGCTCATCTTTTATTATTTGCATTCGCTTAGCTTTGTCTTCAAGAATTTCAGTCAGCTCTTTTATAAGTTTCATCAACTCCTGATATTCTGCCTCGATCTTTTCTCTTTCCAGACCGGTAAGACGCTGTAATCTCATATCAAGAATTGCTTTTGCCTGAATTTCAGTAAATTGAAATCTTGCTTGTAATTTTCCCTGAGCATCTTCCGGAGAGACTGAACTCTTAATTATGGAAACAATTTCATCTATGTTTTCCAAAGCTATTTTCAGTCCTTCTAGAATATGAGCTCGCTCCTGAGCTTTTTTCAGATCGAAAGAGGTTCTTCTAACAACAACTTCATGGCGATGATTTATAAAATGAGTAATAAGTTCCTTAAGATTTAACAACTTTGGCTGCAAATTCACCAAAGCAAGATTATTAATGCCAAAGGTTGTCTGCATCATGGTATATTTAAACAACTGATTCAGAACAACATCGCCGAAATCATCTTTCTTTATACCAATCACAATGCGCATTCCATTGCGATCCGATTCGTCTCTGATAAAAGAAATACCCTCAATAGTTTTCTGACGAGACAGATCTGCAATCTTTTCCAGAAGAGATGATTTATTGACCATGTATGGAATTTCGGTGATTACTATCTCTTCTCTGTCATTGGCAAGTTTAACTACTTCAGCTCTTGCTCTGACAATAACTTTACCTTTACCGGTTCTGTATGCTTCAAGAATACCACTTCTTCCATAAATCACACCTCCGGTAGGGAAGTCTGGACCTGGAATGATTCGGAAAAGTTCATCAACGGTTATTTCTTCATTATCTATTACAGCTACAATTGCATTCACCACTTCGGTCAGATTATGGGGAGCCATGTTTGTAGCCATTCCTACTGCTATGCCGGTAGTACCATTTACTAATAGAAAAGGAAGCTTGGATGGCATTACTGAAGGTTCTTTTAATGAATCATCATAGTTTGGAACAAAATCTACAGTATCTTTGTCAAGGTCTGCCATCATCTCTTCAGCAAGAGCAGTCATTCTACATTCAGTATAACGCATTGCAGCTGGCGGATCGCCATCTATAGACCCGAAGTTTCCCTGTCCGTTAACCATCGGATAACGCATTGAAAAATCTTGAGCCATGCGTACTAGAGAATCATAAACTGCAGCATCACCATGAGGATGATATTTTCCTATAACATCACCCACTACTCTAGCACACTTTTTGGGAGCTTTATTATGTTGAATCCCTAATTCTTCCATGCCAAAAAGTACCCTACGATGTACTGGTTTCAGTCCATCTCTGACATCAGGCAATGCACGTGAAGTAATCATACTCATGGAATAATCCAGGTATGATTTCTGAATTTCTTCTTCTAACAAGACGCTATTAATTTTTTCAGTTTCGTTCATTTAAAAAATCACCTTTTCGAGTAACTTTCTTCCAGCCAGCGAAGACTGGCTATGGCATTATATGCTGTTGCATCAAAAAATAGTGGAGTAATAGTTATATGATTATTCATGAGGGCCCTGGAATCAAATCCATTTGAAGTTTCTATGTCTTTTTTTTCCCCGTAAATCATAAAACCTTCACCGGTTTTATGGGTTTGTACCTCGATTTTTTCATAACGATCATCAAAATAAGCCAGACTCTGACAAGTAATTTTTATACCTTTTATTTCTTCAACTCTACAACATGGAAAATTAATGTTGTAAAATATTTTCTTATCATCCGAGGACATATTCAATTTTGTAGACAGAATATCTTCTATTAATTTTGGTACGAGTTTTACATAACCGGTTGCAAATTTTATTGCATCTGCACAGATAGAGAAAGCAAAACTAGATATGTTCCAGAATGCTCCTTCCCTTGCTGCAGCAACCGTCCCTGAATAGAAGGCAGACAAGCCGGAATTCTCACCTATATTTAAACCAGAGATTATAATATCGGGTTTATTTTTCATCAGATAACTTATTGCAAATTTTACACAATCAGATGGTGTACCGCTGACGAAAAATCCCTGCATTCCGATATTTTCTGGAATTTTCTCATAGTGTAAGGGATTATTAAATGTAAAAGCATGTCCCACACCGCTCTGTTCATATTGAGGTGCTACAACTGTTACCTCATAATAAAGAGAAAGTACATCATAAAGGTATTTGATACCTTCAGAGCTGTAACCATCGTCATTTGTTAAAAGTATAGAAAGTTTGGAATCCATAAAAGTTATATATCCAAATTTTTAACTTTCTTAGCATTTTCTTCGATAAAACGGCGACGCGGTTCCACTTCTTCCCCCATTAACATGGTGAAAATGCGGTCTGCTTCAATAGTATCTTCCAATTTTACCTGTAATAAAGTCCTGGTAGCAGGATTCATTGTAGTATCAGCCAACTGCTCAGGGTTCATCTCTCCAAGACCTTTATATCGCTGAATTGCAATGTTCTTTTTATCTTGCCATTCTTGCAAAATACGGTCTTTTTCCTCATCGTTAAAAGCATATCGCTCTTCTTTTCCTGCCTTTATTTTATAAAGTGGTGGTTGAGCAATGTACACATTTCCATTTTCAACCAGACCTGACATGTGCCTGAAGAAAAAGGTTAAAAGAAGTGTTCTGATATGGGAGCCATCAACATCTGCATCTGTCATTATTATAATTTTATTATAGCGGAGTTTAGATATATCAAAGCCATCATCATCATCATTTTTACCAAATCCGGTACCTAAAGCCTGAATAATAATCTGAATTTCTTCATGTGAAATAACTTTGTCTATTCTGGCCTTTTCCACATTAAGTATTTTTCCTTTTAAAGGAAGAATTGCCTGGAAAGTTCTGTCTCTTCCCATCTTTGCACTTCCACCGGCACTGTCTCCCTCCACTATGAATATCTCACATTTGGAAGGATCGCGCTCTGTACAATCTGCCAGTTTTCCAGGAAGACCACCTCCATCCATAATACTTTTGCGTCTGGCAAGTTGTCTGGCTTTTCTGGCTGCTTCACGAGCTATTGCTGAATTTATACATTTATCAACAATCTTTTTAGCAATCAACGGATTTTCACCAAGGTAAATCCCAAGTGAATCTACAATAGCCGATTCAACAATTCCCATTATATCAGAATTGCCCAGTTTCGTCTTGGTCTGACCCTCAAACTGTGGATTTGGTAATTTAACACTGACTACCGCAGTCAATCCTTCACGGAAATCATCACCCTTCAGTTCCAGTTTATTACTGTTTTTAAGGAGATTATTCTCTGTTATGTAATTATTGATTGCCCGGGTTAATCCTTTTTTAAAACCGGAAAGATGAGTACCACCATCAACAGTATTTATATTGTTAGCAAATGAAAACAAATTTTCAACGTATGAATCATTGTACTGCATCGCTATTTCTATTTCTGTACCATCTTTTGAAAGATCAAAATATAAAGGCTGAGGATGCAAAGGAACTTTATTCTCATCAAGATATGCAATGAAAGAAACTAAACCACCAGGATAGCAGAATTCATGACTTTTTCCTTCTCCCCGTTCATCGCTTATAGTTATTCGTAAACCTTTATTTAAAAAAGCAAGTTCTCTGAGCCTTTTTGACAAAATATCAAAACTGAATTCTGTTGTTTCAAATATATCCGGATCTGGAAGAAAAGTTACTTTCGTACCTTTTTTATCTGTTTTCCCTATAACTTTTATTTCTTCTAAGGGAATACCCCTACAAAATTCCATAAAATAAATTTCATTGTCACGATATACTTCTACTTTAAGTGACACTGACAAAGCATTAACACAGGAAACACCAACGCCATGCAATCCACCCGATACCTTATAAGACGAATTGTCAAATTTTCCACCTGCATGAAGCGTTGTCAGAACCAGCTGCAATGCTGACATTTTTTCTTCTGTATGGTAATCTACAGGTATTCCTCTTCCGTTATCAAGTACAGTTATGGAATTATCTGCATGTATAAAAACATCTACTCTATCACAATATCCGGCAAGTGCTTCATCGATGGAATTATCTACTACTTCATAAACCAGGTGATGTAAAC
Organism: uncultured Fibrobacter sp.; assembly: GCA_964472925.1. Lineage (GTDB taxonomy): Bacteria > Fibrobacterota > Chitinivibrionia > Chitinivibrionales > Chitinispirillaceae > JAAYPC01. Next base: position 19,765 of record CAYYNL010000049.1, read on the forward strand.
CAGCAGAACCTGTGCTGCCAATATACATTGCCGGGCGCTTGCGAACTGCTTCAAGACCTTTAAGGGTTTTTATACTCTCTGCAGTATAATTATTATCACTCATGTTGTTCTCCAAAGTACGATGCCCATCATATTTCTAATAAAAAACAATATCTTTTATACTTGTACAATTCGTATTTTCTTTTATCTTCTTCATAATATTAATTTTCAAATACACCAGTTCCTGTCGCCATACAGACGAGCTGACCTGAACATATAAGACTCCGTTTTCAACTCTGTTGCAAACAGTCACTTCAGAAACTTTATCTCCTACAATATCTTTCCATTGTGATATGACATCAAATTCTTTGCAAACATTAAGATATCCCCGGTTTGAGAGAATATTACCTAATATCGAATCAATTTTTTTCGGTTGATTATATCTTTTCATTATATTATAACCGTACCATCTCTGACTTTACATCTAAGGAGTGTTTTTTTCATTGGACTGTTAAATACAGGTGTGGCTATAAAAACCTGTCCTTTATTTTCTATTAAAGGTAAAACTCTTGAAGTCCGGTCCTGATCCAGTTCTGACAATGCATCATCAATCAAAAAAATCATTTTATCCTGTCGAAAGTACTCTAAACATGATACTGAACTTAATTTTAATGATAAAACAATCGATCGCCATTGACCCTGGGAACCGTATGTTTTAGATGGTTTCTGGTTTAGAAAGAAGCGAATGTCATCCCGATGAGGTCCGACCGTGGAAAAACCAGTCTCTAAATCCCTATTCCTTCGCTCTTTTAGCAACCCATAAAATACATTTTTCCACTCTTTTTTACTACTACATTCACAAGAAACTGATGGTTCATATAATAATCCGGCACTCTCCCGGTTTCCACTAATCTCTCTGTAATAATCTTGCAAAAAAGGGCCTAAAAAAGAGATAATTTCTTTTCTTTTTATAAAAATATCTGCTCCTTTCTCAGCCATTTGTTCCTCATAAATCTCACACTGAATACTATCAAAATTTGAATTCAAAATTTGATTGCGACATGATAAAAAATGTTTGTAAGTAATAAGAGACGTCAGATATTCTGAATCAATCTGACTGCATAGAATATCTATAAAGCGTCTTCTAACTTCAGGTGTTCCGTTAATTAATTGCAAATCATCTGTTCCAAATGAAATAACCGGTATTTTACCAAACCATTCCGTAAATTTTTTTACCAACACCCCATTAAATTTCATGACTAATTTTTTATCGCGGCTAAAACCCATTGAGGCAACAGCTGATCGATCTCTTTCTTTGAACTCTCCTTCAATGTATGAGTTATCCGATATAAAATTGATCATCTCAGATCTTTTTGCACCACGTTGCGAACGACCTGTACATAAAAAGTAAACAGCTTCCAGAATATTAGTCTTTCCGGAGCCATTAATCCCCTCAAAAACTGCACCTTCATCAGGGAAAACAAGTTGAAGAGAATGATAATTTCTAAAGGAAATAAGTTGAAGACGGTGAAGATTCATTGAAATATTATTACGAAGATTGGGATGTTTTTGTTTTAATTTATTCTAATAATTAGGATAAAATTAAATCCTGGATCTTTCAATTATCCGAATAATAAGGCATTTTAAAACAACATTACCCCACCTTATAAAAGAGAATAATCGGTTTGGTTTAGCTAAAATGGAAAATCACTTTTGAGGATCAAAAGTTATCCATGGTGTTGCAACAAAATCGTTATAAATATCAGTAATGATGCCTCTAATATAAATAACTTCCTGATCGTAATATTTGCCAAAGGCATCCTTAAAATTCCAATATATAGAAGATGGAGGTAAATTACCTCCAGAAAAACTTTTAATTATTTCCCCTTCATTAGAAGGCAATGTACAAAAAACTAAAATCCAATTTTTAACGGTTGAATTTTTATTTAAATCTGAGTAATCGAAGGAAACATATAATCCTGGATTTTTTTCTGATCCCTTAATAACTTTCAAATTTATTTGTGATTTGTTACTGGATCGAAAAAAAGTTGGATTAAAATTCACTTGCAGATGCATCTTATAATCTGATTTTTCTGTATCGTAATTTATTCCATAAGATAAACCAGATAAAATTTCATTTATTTTTAATTGTAGACCTATTTCGCCATATAATACTTGATTTATTATTTCACTGTTTCCAATATTTAAATCATATCCTGTTGAATAATAAATCATCGGCGACTTTAAAAAAGTACCAACAATGTTAAACTTTGCTCCGTTATTTAATTTTAATTTACTGAAATCATAGATATTGCAATAATAACTTAAATCAAAACCTAAAAGTTTTTCGATTCCCGGAATGCCTCCAAAAAATGATAAACTTACATTTGGAGGCATTAATCTTCTAATTTTTTCACTACCTGTAATATTTTTAAATACAAGGGAAATATATCTGGAATGGGGTAGCTTTATTGTCGAGGATAGATCCATTAACAAATCTGGATCTTTAGTAGAATCTATCAAAAAAGAAAATGAAGATCCAAAGTAGAAAAACTCTTTATTAAAAGAATATCCGCTGATAATTCGATTATTAATGAGTTCATTTCTTTCATAACCTACAGCAAAAGCATTGTCGTTTATTAAAAAAGTTATAGCAGTTGCCGCCTCTATTATTTCTTCAGAAAAAGGGATATAAAAAAAAGAAGAAAAGGGAACTCCATGCTGAGAAGCAATAATTGATGGATTAGAAAACAAATGTAAAGAGTGAGAATGATAAGTGAAATTACTCTGCTTAATATCAGCAAATAAGACTACTTTTGAAATAATGATATAACAAAAGCATTCTCTCAGAATTTTTTTCACTTCTCATTCTTTATCAAAATTTAACATTTGTTTTCACATCAATATTTTATAATGTATCCTCTATTTTTTCAAAGTTCTTCCATTATTCTCAATGGCATTATCAGAAAAAGATCTTCGCTTTTTTTATCAGTTTCATTTTCATACACAGGAAAGATTAAACACGCACTTATTTGGGTGTTCATTTCGATCATTACTTTTGGAGTATTAATAATGTCTAAAATTTCTGATAAATACTGTCCATTAAAACCGATGTTATGGCTATCATTATCATAATCAATGGAAATAATTTCTCTAGCCTCTCCTCCAATATCTCTGTTAAGCACCACAATTTCTAAATTTCCTTTGGAAAAACCAAACTTTACCAAATGAGTCTTTTGATTTGATAATACTGAGACACGACGAACTGCATTCTGAAGAATGGATTTATCTATGATTGCTTTCTTTGGATTGTTCCTGGGAATTACCTTGGTGTAGTCAGGATAAGGGCCATCTATAAGTTTTGAACACATCATAAGATTAGGTGTTGAAAAGCTGATGTATTTATCTCCAATATTTACTTTTACCATCTCATAAGAGTTTTTAGAATCAAGTATCCTGACTAAATTAAGTACACTCTTTGGAGATAGAATACCACTTACTTTAGATTCAAAAGGAAATGTTGAGTTTATAAAAGAACTTCCTAACCTATGTCCATCAGTTGCAACCATACCGGTTTTATCTGAATTTATTTCCCAAAAAATCCCACACAAACAAGCTCTGGTCTCATCTTTAGCAACAGCAAAGCTGCTCTTAAGAATTAAATCCTTCAATTGGGATGAAGAAATTTCAAATTCATTATTAGATGAAATATCAGGAAATCCTGGAAAGTCTCTGGAGTCTGAACCTGCAATTTTACAGGAAAACCCACTATCGCTTTGGATTATCAGTACATTTTCATCAAGGCTTAAAGTAACATTTCCCTCCGGAAGTTCTCTTACAATTTCGAATGCTTTTCTCCCATTTACTGTAACATCAAATGGACCTGTCCCACTAGCACTGGAAATGACCCTCATGGAATGATCTAAATCAGTTGCAGACACTTCTAAATTAAAGCCAGTATATGTTAACTTAAAATTAGTAAGTATTTGAAGTGAGCTCTTAGCAGGAATTATTGGAAAAGCTTTCTGCAATAAATCAAAAAGATCTTTTTTTTGAATTGAAATAGACATATTTGCTCCAGTAAAAAAGGTACATTATAAACATATTAAAACTATTAAATAATCTGAATAAATAAAAAAGTATTAGTTATAAGTTATGTGGATAAGTGTTGAAAAATATTTAAATCATTGATTTTGTTATATTACTTTTTGTTGATAACATTTTAAAATGAAAAATAAAATTGAGAACATTATATTGATATTTATTTTTTAACAAGTTATCCACAAATTAATAACTGAATAAATAGCAGTTATTCAAGGCTATTAATTATATAATCAATATCTCTTGATAAAGAAAGATCGCTCTTTAAAAGAGACTCTATTTGTTGTATTGCATGAATAACAGTACTATGATCTCTGCCTCCAAAGTTTAAACCTATGGTTTTCAAGGAATAATTAGTAACCATTTTAGATATGTACATTGCTACCTGTCTGCAATGAGCTACCTCTTTTCTTCTATTTTTTTCTCTGACATTATTAACAGGAACTTTATAATAATGAGCAACTTTTTCAATAATTCTATCAATTGAAATACGGGACTTATCTGGTTTAACAGATTCTTTAAGAACGTTTTTAACAAGATCTTTTGTTATATCAGTTTTAGTAATAGAAGCATAGGCAAGTAGACGGATAACGACACCTTCAAGTTCTCTAATATTAGAAGAAACATTTTCTGCTATATAATATAGAACATCTTGAGGAATGCTAAGATTGTCTTCTTCTGCTTTCTTTTTTAAGATAGCTACTCTTGTTTCGAGATCAGGAGGTTGAATATCAACAGATAAACCCCACTGGAAGCGGGATACTAAACGGTCCTGCAATCCTTTTAATGAATTAGGAGGAAGGTCAGATGTTAATACTATTTGTTTTCCATTTTGGTGCAGAGTATTAAAAATATAGAAAAATTCCTCTTGTGTACTTTCTTTTCCAGCCAAAAATTGAATATCATCTACTAAAAGAAGATCAGAAGAGCGAAAACGTGATGTAAAATTTTTTGTGTTATTGTTTTTTATTGCATCTATAAAATTAAGATAAAATTCTTCAGAGGTGATATATGTAACTACATATTTAGATGACAAAGATAAAACGTAATTACCTATAGATTGAAGAAGGTGCGTTTTTCCTAAACCTACTCCACCATAAATTAAAAGAGGATTAAATTTAGTTTTTCCAGGAGCTTCAGCAACAGCTAATGCAGCACTTCTTGCAAATTCATTACCAGGACCAACAACAAAAGTGTTAAGAGTGAAACGTTTATTTAATTGAGGAAAAGAACTTTGTGTTTCAGTTTTAGATAAAGGAAAAGATGATTCTTTTAATTTTAAATCTGATATATGTGAAGGTGATGAACCCACCGTAAAAACAACATTTTTAATATCATTTGAAAAATTCTGAGCTGTAGAAAGAATTAAATGTTTATAGTTTTGATCAAGAAAATCAGAAATGAATTGATTAGGAGCAGATAATGATAAGGTATTAATATCATTACTACAATTAAGAACAAGAGGTCGAAACCAAGTTTCGAAACGATGTTCATCAATTGAGCTGGAAATAGAAGAAAGAATGTTTTGCCAGAGAGATGAATGCATGATCAATAAATTAAAAGATTGTGATAAAAAAAAGAACTATATAAATATAAAAAAAAGAATTTGACTTGAACATGATACGTAAAACATTTTTAAAAGATTATTTTTAAAGGAGATAAAAAATGAAAAGAACATTTCAGCCATCAAAGAGAAAAAGAGCAAACAAGCACGGATTCAGAGCAAGAATGGAAACAGCAAACGGAAGAAAAGTGCTTAAAAGTAGAAGAGATAAAGGAAGAAAGAGACTTACTGTATCAGATTCTCTGTAAGAAGAATGCACCTCAAAAAATGAGGTGCTTTTTCGAAATGAAAAAAAAAAGAAATATAAGCCGAATAAAGAAAAAGAAAGAAATCTCTGAAATAATTAAATGGGGCAAAAGGCACAATTGTTACGGATTTAAGATAATATACAGAGAAAATGACGAAATAATAGACAGAGTAGCAATATTGGTTTCCAGAAAAATAGGAAACGCTGTAAAAAGAAATAAAATTAAAAGGTTTTTCCGTGAAATATTTAGGAAAAACAAAAGTGAATTCCCACCTTACTTTGATATCCTCATACAGCCCCAATCTGGGATTGAATTAACTAACGAAATGGCAAAGTGTTATAACAAATGGCTGGAAAATGCAAAGAAATTATTATTGTGATAATGAAAATAGGAAAAAGAATATTTAAAAATATTTTTTTTATTCCAGAAGGAACTTGTAAATATGAACCTGTATGTTCAGTATATGCTGAACAGGCAATAAGAAAGTATAAAGTTCCGAAAGCTATACTTCTGATAATAATGAGAATAATAAGATGTAATCCATTATCAAAAGGTGGATACGATCCTATAGAAAGGTATTAAAGTGAACAAAAACACAATTTTCGCATTTATTCTGATATTAGGTAGTGTAACATTTTTCAGTAGCCCAATGTATCAAAAATTTTGGGTAGAAAAAATACAGGGAAAAAAATACGTTCCTATAAGCCAAAATACTTCTTATTTAAAAAAGCAAGAAAAAAAAGAAAATGAGAAAAA
>CAYYNL010000050.1:0-26050 GCA_964472925.1 uncultured Fibrobacter sp.
TAGGAAGTGAAAAGGTAAGGTCGTAAACTATCTCTTTGCTGTTTTTCTCATTTATTCTTCTGGCGCGGTAAAAAAGATTCTCTCCTTTGTCTCCCGAAGAAGTACTTATGGAAAGAGGCATTCCGGAACTATCGGTATACACCTTCCACCCAGAAAACACCCGTATACTATCCTCATTTTTCTTTGAAGTAGCAGCAGCTACAAAATAACGTACTCTGGACTGTAATGAAGGCTCAAAAGATATTGGGAATCTTTCTTGCACATAATTAATGGCAGGACCTTCTTTGTGCGCATTCCCTAATTCACAAACATATCCAAGTGATGGTGTAAAATCGGATAAAAGAACCACATGCACGCTTTCATAATCATCAGATGCTACATTACCTTCTATGGTTATTATTTTCCCGTCGAATTTAACATTGGTTATGTCTGGAACCAATGGGCGATCGATAGCTGCATATAAGGAAAACAACAGAACATTAATAATTACAAAAGACGTTTTCATCTGTTTTGAAAATCGCATATCGAGTCCTGTTAATGTGGTATTTTTTAATCAATTTCCTATCTTATCAATTTGCGATATACTTTATCGAATAAACTTCATTTTTAATTACTGCCTGGAAAATTATCAGTTTATTTCTTTCCTTCTTTGAAGGATTATATCTGAACTTATTTCCTTTTTGAATTTTGGTACTGAAAATCAGTTTACCATCAATGCTGTAAGCACCAAGAAACATATCGTTTCGTGCTGTGAAGGTTATCATTTTTTTACCTTCATGATATTCAAATAAATCTTTATGATCAAAATTGTTTCTGTATTTGACACTGGTTTCTTTACCCAATTTGAAAAGATTATTCCCATCAAAAGCAATTATGCAGGAATCACTTGTGGCCATTATAAAATTAATGGCTCTTGCACCTGGTATAATCTTAGTCCAAACTTCATTTTTATCAACAATCAACTTTCTCACATATCCTGATGCCGAGTTACTACCTGCTCCTGCACTTCCACCTATCAACAAAACTGAATCATTGAGCGCTGTCACAAAATTACCTACATCATAATTTTGTACTGAATAAGTTTTATATGAAAGTTCTCTTCCAGCGCCATTTCGATGCATTACACCGGTATCAAATTCTGATGAATAGTGATCATTCGCTCCAACACAAATAAATGTTCCGTCTGGAAGAACAGTTGTGTGTGTTGGTCTTAAATAGCTTCCAGGTGCAACGGCGTGTGCAAATTTATATTGGCCAATATTAGATATTTCCTTATCAATTATTACTTGTAATAAACCATTTGTACTCCCACCGCCTTCAATAGTAACCCCTGTTGCTATTCCGCTACAATGTATCGCACCACTTGATACCTCCCTCATGCATTGTATTGGTAAAATAGTCGTATCGATTATCCTTCCGGTATTGATATTTTTACCATATATGTTTCCATTTCCACTTACCAGAATATGATCGCCAAATTTCCCAATTATTTGTGGCCTGAAATTCGGATTCACAACGATCGTATCCGGATTCTCCATTTTAAATTCGAGACCTTGAGTTATCCATAATATACTGGTATCCTTTAATGCTACACCGGTAAATAATATAGAATCTCTTGTTAAACCGGTTTTCAGAATTGAATTTGTATAATCGGTTTTAAACAGGGTGTCCATTATTTTCGAACCAGTTATTAAATCAATTTTGGCAGCATATACATTGATCACACTGTCATTTTCAAGTTTTGCTTCGCCTACTGCAAGAAGCATCTCTCCCTTTATTTCTACAAAATCATTAATTTTAACATTTTTATATATTGTATCAGATATTTTGGAAATATCACATTTCCATTCAATTTCTGGTGCTCCTGCATGCGTAGTCTGATAAGCTAAAACTGCCAATAATATCCAAATAATTGTTTTTTTCATAAAAACTCCCTTTTAGATTCCAATGTTAATTTTTGACGCTTCCGGAATTATCTCTATACAAACTATAAGCAGCTAATTAACAGTTTTTATTTTTTTAACTGATATAAAATTGCCAATTATAAAGCATCAAATTAGCTATCTCACTCCAATATTCAACCCATTATCTCTTTCATTACACTCGAAATATTTATTATTCCCGTCTACCCTGAACCATAATCTCTTTGTGCTATCCGGTAAAACTGCATGCAACCTGATATCAACATAAGTATTACATTCCAACACTCCTGTCTTTGCATTTCCAATTAAAATCAGATCTGATGGTAGCTCAGCAATACCATCCACAAGAGAACTGTCTCTTTCCAGAGTATCTGCAAACATCTCTACCAGTACTCCATCGACTCTTGCAGTACCAGCATTGGCTACTCTCACTGTCAAATCAACCGTATCATTCAAGGTTACTGAATATCTGGGGAAAGAAACATTAACATTATAACAATGATAAGTCCCCTGATGAATATCACAGAGTACTGGAGTAGTAACAGGATCAATCGGACCACTCCATTTACTTACAGGGTATACAAAAAGCAATGTAGAATCCCTGCCGCTTCTAACCAGAGTACAACTATCGATTTCATCCCATAAAATGGTATCCCTGATACCATCTCTGTTCAGATCCAATGCAGAGAGAATATCATGTGATACTAAAACTGGTGAGAGCACCTGGAAATCATGTATCAATTCACCATTATTCTTATAAAGAGAGTTACCAATCACGATCTCAGGAATTCCATCATTGGTAAAATCATCAACCCTGATTTTCGCCACCGCTGATGGCCCCACAAATATTGACGGGAACAGTGAATCGTGAGTAAGAGCATTAACCGCATACAATCGGTTATTATAGGTGTAAACAATATCAAGTGTATCATCCTCATCGATCAGCGAATCACCATTGAAGTCTTTGATATAACAGAAGATTGTAGAATCTATAGTTGAAGGCAATCCTGATGTCAGGCTGTCCACATGTCCCCATCGACCTACATTCAGACTGTCATCTATTTTCTCGACAAACACAGGCCTCTGATAATTTTCACAGGTAGTGCCGCTGGAGCCGACATTATTCCAGTCGTCCATCTCTGCTATCTGATCAGTTGCATCTATAAACGAGAACAAGGTTCTGTTGGGGAATGATATCGTATCATCCAGATTTATCTGGTAAAGCTTAAACTCACCGGCTCTTATACTGTTTACGGTAATGGAACCAAGCCTCTTGTCATAGGAATTATAAGTGAAATCACCATTTCGGTCCTCAAACAGTATCACCACAAAAGGCTTATTTACCGACACAGTGGAATTGTTTTTAAATGCAACCCGTACAATTCCCTGAGCTCTCAGATCTATGGCGTTTACCCTTACAGAATCCACTGCAACCATTAAAGGCATCAGTTCCGACAGATAGAACTGGTTTTCAGGACGAATTACTGTCGTATCATTAATCTTGTAAACAGTTCCATCTCCAAATGGAGTCAAAACTTTAATGGTATCACTGGGATGTGCAATAGCAGATCTAGTTTCTATATTCATAATCCAGCTTCTGCTGGACATTTCAATTTCATAAGAGTAAACCACATCCAGATTTTTAACTATGTAATTTTCAGTTTCAGCACGCCGCTCGTCTCCAAAACCAGTTACCTTAAGATTACGTGCATACAATCCCCGTGAAGGAGCTTCAAGATATTCAATTATTATAATCGGATTCATGACTCCAGGTTGATAATAATCACAATGAACCCCTGGTATGGTTATCGTACCAGGATCAAAGATTTTATGCCATAATACCCGGTCAGGCAGTCCACTTAATGAAATTATCATATCAGTCTTTTCCCAGTTATCATACTGTAAGAAAGTTCCAGATGTTCTGAAAGACGGATCAACACCTAACCAGATACGAACCGGTTGACTGAAATTAAATGTTTGATTCCTGCAATAATCTGTGTAAGAAGAGTCTTCTATCATGATCAACCCTTTAAGCTGTTCAGGGATATAAACTATCTTTGCATCAGGAATATTCTTATAAGGTTTTTTACCAATTTCAGCAGTATCTGCATTATTTGTATTTTCCGGTATTTTAACTGTGGTATCCACTATAACAAAATAATTCTGCATATTGTCATCACTTCCTCCGTCATACCTGGCACAAGAGAAAGAATAGGTACCATCAGTTAATGCCTTTCTGTAAATTTTGAATTTGGCATGGTTGCTTATTTCTATACTTAAATCTGTATGGTCCCAAACAGAACCATTAGAGTCAACATCACTGAGGAAACCAGGTGGTGTACTCTGATTCTCATCTATAGCGAAATAGACTTTGCAGCTTCTTAGAAGTTTAAAACTCAGATATACACTGTCATTACAGGCATATTTGGCTTGTTGTGTTTTTATCAGTTTTTTACCTTTAAGCTCTTCTGGAATCGAAATAATATGCCAGAGAGAATCGGTGTAAACCAGCACCCCGGTATTTGCTTCAACGATCCGTTTATCGGTAATAATAAGCGGGTTATAATTATCTGGCTGAATAATCATTGAATATGAACAACAGTTGCCATCACCATTTCCAAAGTGTGGACCGCCTGATATCTCAAAAGTATTGCTGTTTTTAACCCTCTTTTGAAAAACCGACAGTACTTTATTTCCAGATGTTACTCTAAGATCACTGCTCTTCCACTCTTTGTCATTAATAATAAATGATGGCCAGCTTCTATATGATGTGTCCAGAAGGATACTTGCAATAGCAGGTCTGTTTACAGAGAATGCCACAAAGGAGGAAGTGTCTGAAAAACGGAATGCATTTGGAGTCTGTATGAGTATTCCATTCTCCAATGCTTCAGGCAATGAATCGATCTCATGTTCGCGGTCAGAGTAAAGTAACTCACCTTTGATAGCTGTACCAGTGCGTATAAAAGGATAATCTTTGGCTGCCACCCTAAATCCTGTGTTGTCTTTTGACAAATCCATGAGAACTGCCCAAGGCAACTCTCCGCCACTGGCACCGCCACTTCGATTGCCTCCGAAACTTACATCTGTGGCACTATCGACTTGCAAGGTGTATATATTCATTGAAATCAGCTCATCTGAAGGTCCTTTGACGCTAACAGCTCTGCCAGTTTCTCTCCAGGAACTTAGAAATAATGGTTTTGAAGTGTACCTGCTATCAAGAAGCAGATAAATAAAAGCCGGACCATTCAAATGAACCGTAACCAGTGTATCTTTTGTCGAAATCCGATCTTCCCAAGGTATAATAAACCATTGTTTACCAACCATATCGGGTTCAATGGTCTCCAGTGTCCAATTTCTGTTTGTACATATCTTATCACCTCTCCTGGCTCCAGGTATCATACGATACTCAGGAGCAGAAACAGAGGTGACCGATGTTATACCAACTGGAAATTTGAGAAAATCATTTCTCTGTCTTTGAGAAAAATAATCAAGCGAAATCTGATTACGATGAAAAGCGATTGGTGCTATACGCAATTCGTCAATGGTTATATCCAAACTGTTGCCAGCAATTATTATTCTATGGATATTATTGATTCTCTGATCATTATTCATCGATTCTGTTCTGGTAACCGGTAACCCATTCACGTATATAGCTGCATTACCTTTTGTATTATACCAATCATAAGTAACAGCAATATTCAACCAAATACTGTCTTCCAGTGCTCCGCTAATGGTCTTGAGCGTATCACTTCCAATAATAAAAGCGAGTCCGCTGTCTGCTGTTACTGCAATAACGCTTTCGATACTGTTCTTTCTATTTACCAGCATAATTAGTGGTGTTGTTGAATCCGGAAAATCATATAGCTTTACCCATGAGCTTACGGTGAATCCTGGATCATTTTCAGTCAACAGACTTTTTCCAATAAAAGATTCATCAAGCTGACCAGCCAATTGAAGCGAATTATCAATTATTCCCTTTATCACTACTGCAGATTTTAATTGGATATCAAAAGCATTACCGGTTGCATCATGCAGTGCAGAATCGCCATCACAATGCCAGACAGCACTATATGCTGACCAGACATCTGAAGGATTAGCTGCCTTGAAACCAGATACAATATTTACAATGTTATTTCCCGTACCAGGATCAATTTTAGGCAATTTCACCCATATTTCAGCTGTATTAGAAACCGTATCAAAATGTTCTATATCAAAAGAGATTGGCTGCATCAACGCATCACGGAAATGAAAATTCTTTCCAGCAAGGAGTGTATTAATTCCCGGTGCAGTAGAACTGTCAATTCTTAGTAATAAAGGATAATTCGTTACAGAATCTGAAGCTGCATCCAGAATCCTTTTTGACGGAATTATCAGTGATACTATTTCATCTTTATCGAAGGTTTTAAGGGTAAAATTGTAGATTTTGTAACCTTCGAGCTGCTTTTTTACACCACCTGAACCTGGCTGGGTCTGAACCCACCTGTAAATAGTAACAGGTCCACGTGAATCAGCTTTAATTGTGATTACATCCCCATGCACAGTATCATTATTGGAAAAACGATAACAATGGTATGGTTTAGTCTGATTTTGTTCATAGAAAGCCTGCAATGGAGAACGAATAAAGAATTTCTCTCCAGGTTCAGCTTCAAAATTGTCCGGGACCGGCATACCATTACGATCATACAATTGAGGGATATTTTCGATATCTATCCATTCCTGGATAGTAATCTCTTTACCACTCTTTCTTTTAATGACAGCAGTAACCCAGTTTGATTGTGACATCTGAACATGTTCAGGTGGATTATGGTTGTAACCAACGGTTACCAGTGCTGGTGATGGTATCTTTCCTATTGCATATCTGATAATATCAAGATGACGGTATGCAGCACCTTTAACAGCAATTATACGGAATCCGTTACCATCCTTGACTATCCTGTACTCTCTTTCCTGAACAGTTGAGAATCTGTTACTCCATGTCCTGTTTAAACATTTGCTGACAGGACCATTAATCATACTAGTTACTACCTCATAATTTTTTTCACCTGATATTCTTAGTGTATCCGGTAATTTTAAACTTATTCCTGAATAATCGATTTTAAATTCGTAAATATTTGTCGTATCAGAACCTGTTCCATCATACCTTATTAACTTAACAGAATAATGTGCAGGGTTAAGGTCATGAAGCTCCGTAAATCTAATGTACAGCGAATCGTTAGGGCTGAGTGAATCTTTTGGGTAGTTACCAATCCAATCCATCAGATATGAAGCATTCGGAGCGTCTGGATCATAGAATTTTTCAGGACACTCTATAGAGTTTGGATCAAATACATAACTAACTCTAAATTCATTACTGATGCATGTGATATTTGAATTATGTACATCTTTATCTCTATTGATTATAGATATAAACAGATCAAATTCTGCGGTTGTATCGATATTGTTAGATTTTTTGATGAGATCTATAGTGCTGAGCCGAACTTCCCATTCTGCATTTGTCTGTAATTTCCAGTCACGCTTTCGCTCACCGGTTACCATGGGTTTAAGAATTGCAGGGTTATTTGTAATAGTTACGATGGTATCATGAGCAGTTTTCAATTTATCATACCACCTGATTCTTATACCTGGCCGGTATGCAGCAGTACTGTCTATCCATAGGTTACTTACTGCCAGACTTAATGAATCTTCTCTGCCATGCAATATGTAATGTGGTGATATCCCATGCAGAATCGGTTTTGGTGGTATGACACGGAAAAGTAATGAATCATATACAGCATATCCACCAGTTGTATCGTAAACAGGATTTCTTCTCCGGCCGTTGTTAATAGCATATAAATACATCTTATAAGTATCGAAAGGAGTCCTTCGGATCACCAGAGAATCCGATTCACCATGACAAGGATCGGCCATTTTGAGCTGCTTATAATCAGAATTGCCTGTATCTGCAGGGCATCCAGATATACACGACTGATAAGAAGTAGAGTCAGCATATTTCCCAACACTGTCCACCTTGACTTTCCTGCATGTTGATCCGAACATCTCTTTACATGTCATATTCTTTTCAACAGGCTTGATGGATATCATGGCATCAATGGAATCATCATTTATGGTGAAATAATTATTGAAAAATCCGGCTTTTGGCATAGCATTGGCGGGAACCGAACTGTTTATTACTTTTGCCCACAATTCGCCATATCTTGAAGCATTATCGGTAGTATCTTTGCCTAGTATCAATATCTTTGCATCAACTACTTTAGCTTCATTTAATGGTACTTCAATTGTTGATAAATTTTGCTTAAGTTTTAATTTAAACCGGTTGGAAGACGCTCCATTATTAGCTGCTAATTTTGCATTAAATATAGTATCTGAGAATTCACTGTAAATTTCTGATTTGATTGCCGAATATGAAATACCACCACGAACTGAATCTGTGTACATGTATGTAGTATTAACTACTGGTGTGATTATTACATCAAAAGCGCTTGCTTTGTAATATGCAGTATCTATCATTGAAGGACATAAGCGGTTTGGCCTTTGAACCACAGTAGATTCCGGTACAATGGAAGTATCATACTCTACTACATGCTTGAAATAAATTGTATCAGAAATACTGTCAGTATTAATAATAATGTAGTCTGAAGTAACTGAACTAGTCTGAACTTTATACACTGTAGAGTCAATTACTGTATCGCATATCAGTATAGCTTCTCCCGTGGCCATACTGCAATCATCTGTATAAATTGAATCATTTGCAGTCAGGTCAGGAATGGTAATTGTATAATTATTGGTCTTTCCGACAAAAACGCTTCTCTTCAGCACATTCTTAAGGCTATCATTAACATTGGACGGATACCATGAGATCTGGTATCCATGAACTGCATGATTATAGTCCATATGCCATCGTAGGAATATTGACCTGGTTTCATCTTCTTTGTTCCAATTTGTGTCAGCTTCGCTTCCAGTAGCAGTAAAGCCAACTGGTTTAGTAATTTGCAGGTTATTGACAATGTTGAATATGACCGGATCAGAGTTACCCGGATATGTAATTACTACCGGGTTCTCCTTGAAAACCGGTGCTTCATCCTCTTTGTCCAGAGGAAGTATTATCTTATTTCCGTTCCCATCCTCTGTCACGAAATCAATCACTTCCACTGCTGCACGCAAGGCATATTTGCCAGGTGCAGTTTTATCCGTATTCCAGATAAGATTAGTAATTGTCAATGAATCGTTTATCGAATCATAATAAACATTAGGATTATCTAACAATGAGGAGTGGCTTTCATTGTAACCGTCAAATTGAGAGATTGGAATTTCTATTAAATTATAGAAATAATTTTTAGTTGCAGTTGTATCTGAAGGTCTGGGACTAATTGAGGAATAATACAGTTTCAGCCTCATTTTCTGTTTTAAAAGGGTATCATCGGTGTTTGTAGAATCAATTCTTATCAGGTTACGAATACGTCCTCTGAAATTAGAAACACTGCCATTAAATGTAACCTGATTTGTTTTGGCAGTATCATCCACAGTAGCAGAAAAATTTTCTATCCTGGCAGGCTTTAACCCTGCAAAGAACATAAATTCGAAACCTCCGTGTGGCTGTTCACTGCTATGATTAATTATATCAGGTAAAATCAGTAAGATACTGTCATAGTTTCTATTATTAACCCAGAGCCTTGCAACCGCGTTTTCATCGTTTACAAAGAGCTCCTTTGTTGTATCGTTCCCCTGGCCTTCAAACGGAATATAATCAGCAGAATCAAAGTCAATCTCTTTCGATTCTGCATCAACAACTCTCAATACATTCTCAGGCCATTCGAAATTGCAATCATCAGTTGCAGCAACAAAAGAAATTATTTCTCCACCTTCAAGCTTAAATCCAGGATTTATATACCTTATTTTGCCTCCCACATCCGGCTCCAAAGGCATATCGGGTATAGCAGTTCTTGCCATTGCCATTTTTGGTAATGAGGCACTTATTACTGGTGATTGTTTAAGTTGAAATTTACCCATATTTCCAACTGAGAATTTACCACCAATCACTCCAATTCCCCACGATCTTCCAAAGAAACGCAAACCAGTTGCAACTCCATTCTTTTCATTACTGAATTTACCGGCTTTTGTAAGGAGTTCCATAAACCAGCGATCATTTCTGGGAATCTTTATCAATTTTCGGTTAATAAGAGCACCCCTTGATAATCCAATAGCAGAACTGGCTTCAGCTGTAAAATTTCCACCTGACTCATCTTTCCAGATATCTATAACAAATCTTCCCTTGGCCATTAAACCCAGATGAATCAAAACATTGAACTCACCATGAAATGCCTTGCCATTATTGTAAAGTGCAAGACAGGCATTCGCGTCGGCAATACCCTGTAAAGCTTCTACTTCACCATTTAATCCGAAGTTCAATTTTCTCAGATGAACCCAGAATCCTGTTTTTCCATTGAGAAGTGCGGGGTCTTCCAGCTCCACAAACATTGCAGCTTCCACTTTCAGACCAGGTGGAAGACTTGGGATATTACAGGCCATTGCACCATCTGGCATGTAGTATCCATCGTAAATTGCACCTTCAAATCCACTGATAAAAAGAGGCGTTGATCCTATAGGAATCCTGCATCCCCCCGCCATTTTAATTGTTATTTTTGCATATCTTATTCCGGTACAGTTTTGAGGCGGAGATGGCTTCTCGAATGACACCTTTACTTCTACTTTATCAATTGCCCCCTTGAGATTCATTGACGCCTCACCAGAAAAATACCAGCTTTCCTCCTGACTTCCAGGTAACTTATCAACACCAAACTCCATGTATGCTTCACCGAGGCTAATTTCTGGTGTAAGCTCTATGCTCGGAATTGAAATCGGGATTTTCTTGGGACTGTCAAATTCAGGATGGATAAATGGTTTTCTTCCATCAAGGTATAAATTCATACACAAAGGAATGGTGTCTTTCCCCAATCTTGGTGATGCAACTCTTATGTTTTCAAATCCGATTCCTGGGTATGGTTGGCGGAAAAGTCTTCCGAAGTTAAAGGAACCACAGACTGTTAAACCACAGATATTAAACTTTTTATCAATTCTGAAACGCGGAACGATGTAAAATTTATCAAGATTTTCTCTTTTTTCCCTTACAATTGGTTTACTTATCTCCCATTTGCCATTAATACTGTTTTTTATCCAGTATGCATTATAAAAGGTTACACCAATGTCTTTCCCTCTGTATGACTCATTAACGTCTTCATTATCAAAGTGTTCTTTCAGGTTATTCATATTCAGGAAAGCTGTATCAAAACCGATAGTATCATTGGCCAATTTAAATTTAGCTCCGAAGGCCATATTACCTATGTCACACTCAAATCCACCATTTACTTTCCAAATTACATTCAGCTTACGCTGTTCCTCTTCAGATGCTTTGGTATTAACAACAAATCCCAATTCCGGTTTCAGTTCAATTTTGCATTTACTCGGTTTAAAACTCACATCAGTCTGTGATATCATCCAGAATTTATTCTTCAGGTCCACTCTACCACTATTTGATTCTTCACCCCAACTGTCTTTACCTTCTTTAGCATAACCGAAATCAACTCTGTTCACTACCAGTTTAAAGGCATTATTATCAATGAGTTTCTTGTAGATCCACCAGGAAACATCCAGTGTCTTCAAGCAGAATTTTCTGTCTTTAAACTGAATAGACAATTTATTTACATCTACAGCAAGGATGGTATCCAGACCTGGTATTGTATCTCTTGATCGTAACCATACGTTGCGTAAACTTGCACTGAAACCCTCATTACTCTTTATAGAGATACTAACCTCAGTACCTGCAGTTCCAGGATCTATGAAAATACGTGGATTATTTTCTTCACCCCATGGTACAATACCAATTGTATCTCTCCATACCAGACATCCTTTCACATCATAAGTACCATCAAAATAAATCTTAAACCCGGTTTCACATCCGGGATTGCCAACCATTTGAAAAATTTTATTTCCAATCCTTAGCGTATCAAAAGTTACAGATATGTAAGCATTTACTTTAGTACTATTTGTGCTATCAATATTTTCTTCTTTGTCATAACCCAGGGCAAATTTAGTATTGTAAAACTCCACATCCCCTATCTTTATTGCCCCCCCAGGAGGAATATATTGTGCCGTTGCCTCCAGTTCAGTGATATTTCCATCGCCTCCTTCAGGACTCAGATTTTTTTCAAATTTGAATTTTTTCAATAAAAAAGATACTCCTCTAAGAGGCTTAAAAGGGAAATTTTCAGTTATACGTAAAGACCAGTTCTTCAGGTCAAGAGTCAGATTTTCCCCCCGCACATAATCTAATCTGAATCCGCTTCCACCGGTATAGAGCTCCAGATAGTTGATACCAGCGACTGAATCTTTACTTATTTGCTTACTTATGCTGTCTTCAGGTGAACCATATCCTGATTTTCGATAATTTTTAGGGCCGATTCCAATCAGCCTTGGGAGCGGAAATGCTGATGCGTGCATTTCACCAATAAACCAGTTATCAGAATATCCAACTGTAAGTTTACTGAGACTTATTTTTTCTCCTTGAAGACCGATCTTGTCAAACATTTTACCCAATGAAATTGATGCATCTGCTCCAATTTTAAATAAATCTTCATTATAATTCTCATAGCCTATATAAAGAGTTTTTAACTTAAATGACGCAATCTGCTCTCCTATTTTTTCCATACCTCTTATACCATAACAAGAAAGCATGTTTTCCGGAAGCTCTATCCTTCCACTAATATTTGTAAGATTGCCATTAAGATCAAAACCAGCATTGTAGATAGCGGGATCAAAACTACATGAAGAACTTTCTGTAATGTTAAAGAGTTCGTTAAGACTATTCATTTCAAAACCAGGCGCCAGCAGCAATATCCTGATTCCTGCTATGATTGAGTCATTTGATGTTTTAAATATTTCAAATCCTTTAGATGGTATATTCAGCATTTCAAACTGTGCAGGTTTTACAGGATAATTACCAGGTCCATCCTTTTTACCATAAAGAGTATTTATGGAGAAATCAGAGAAAAAACCAATTGATCCTTTGGCAATATAAACGTGATCACTTCTTAACAAAGCATCACTGAAAAAACCTTTATCTATTATAAATATTGAATCTGTTCCATTTTGAGAAATGTTTAACTGAAAATCTCTTGCTGCATATCTTACGCTCAGGATTCCATTTATTGTGAAAACATTTGAACCATTTCTCTTACCAATAGATCTTATAAATTCGCCTGACGCATTCACTTTCTCTAAGCCATCTGCACCAAGCACAAACCCACTATCAGCCATCACCTGAATTCTTACTGTATCATTTTCGTTAAAGTTTTTGTTCTTATAGCTTGGTACTGCAAGAGTACAGATATCAGGTATGTTCATTTTGTAATCGTAAGTGCCATCAGGAGCAAATTTAATGGTGTCGATTGCAGTAAATAAATAATCATTTGAACTGCAGATATTTACTCCAGGTGCAAAGGCGATACCTGAGAAGTGTAATGCGCCATCATTAAAACCTGGATCACCATTTATCAGTGTCCCACCAAAATGGTCAATAAATCGTGTACCCCCGTTTTTTTCTTTCGGAAAAGTTTCCTCATGCAACCCAATACTGAAATCTGTTAATTGTACTCCAGCTTCGTTAAATGCATAAGAGTTAAATTTCAGATCCCAACCACAATATTTTACATTGTCACATCTGGAGGCACTGACATAATTACCGGATGTTCCAAAATCTATATCATATTCCTTAATTGAATCGGTATAGGTAACTGTTAAGGGATTATCCAGTTTATCAAAGACAGTAAATTCTTCATCAAGATATCTGGGGTTCAATACAGTGAACTTAAGATCCGGACCGCAACTGTCACAAGTACCTGAAGTAAAAAGAGTATAGGTTTCCGTTGCAGTATCACGGGAAAAGATTACTCTGCATGCATCAATATGAAATCCATCATGAATATTCCCGTATTTTTTTACATTTTTGAGAAAGAACCGGTCATTAATTGAATAACATGTGTCAATAATTCCATACCTGGTAATACGTATTGATGAGTCATAAGCGGAACTCAACCTGACATAACTTCCATTGTCATCTCGAATCATGTTTTTAGGAGATCTGATTTTTTTCTCATTTCCATATTGCTGAACCGATAAAGATTCTGCACTAATTTCTACCATAAATTTGCCATATGGGAAACTGAAAGAGGATGATCGGCTGCAAATGTTATTATAATCATCACATTCATAACAAGCGATTTTTCCACCGTATATGCTATCAATTTTTTCATGAATAATAACACCTGAATCCATTGATGTATCTGTATAAATAGTAGCGCCTTCCAGTACCAGTTTTTTTCCGGAAGTATTTTCAAAATCAAACAGTATTTCAAGATCTCCAATGATTTTGTTTGCTGCCACTTCCAGACCACGTAAAAATTTAAATGATAAGGAATGCGGTTGGTACATTGAATCTCGCAAAGCAACCGATGGTGGTATCTCTGAGGAATCAGCTTTAACACCAAATAATAATTGAGTCCAGTCACCTTCTTTGCCATTGCTTTTGATCACACGAGCTCTGATTGCATAGCTGTTTTTGGGAGTTATACCACCAGTATCCGGAAATGGACTCAGTGCATGATTTGAGTCAACAGAAACACTCCAGATATACGCAGCAGTATCGATTAATGTAGTATTTAATAGTGAAATACTATCTGAATGAAGACCATTGTTAATCATTAAAACAGCTTGCAGATTTAGTGAATCTGCAATATTGTTGCTCACTGAAACTGTAAAGGAAGGATATATTGAATGATAATATCCATTTTCCAATGGCATGTCTGGTGTTATAACTACGATTGGAATAGGTTCATCAAATTCTTTGGTACGTACGACTTGTTCCTTTATGGAAGAAACATTGCCAAAACGGTCAACTGCCTGCCAACAGAAGGTTATATCATTATTTGAAGGTATCTCTGTGGCCTCAAATTCGATATCAAAGCCATAATTTCCCCAACGTGACAATGAATCAAGGTCTATCGGCGGATATGCAGTATCTTTACTTAAAGCTACTGCTGCTATTCCGGCTCCATCAGCTTTCATATACAGATCAATAGTATGATTACCCTCACTAAGAAATTTAGATGGACCTCGTATCCAGGAAGGGGTTATGGAATCATAATTAAAAACGTTTCCAATATTCACAGTATCAGGATTGCCATCAATTCCCCAGTAAAAACTGCTGTTATAAGATCCGTTAACTTTTGAAGGAAGTACCCACAGATTAAACCTTTGAGTCGAATCAGAGGAGCTGCTTGCCTGTGTACTGGTCAGATATATTCCCATAGAAAGAGATGGCACACTACCCGGATCTGTCATTATCTTTACAGGAGATATCGAATCTCCTATATTAGGATAAAATTCACCACCCAGCCTTGGTCTTACACCATCAAAACGATCTATCCATTGATGCCGTGTCCCATTGCTGCCTGATATACGCCACTCACCAACATTGGAGTTTATTGATCCTTCGAAGCTTGGAACAAAAGAGATCCAGTTGCCACGCATAGTGAAACGGTTTCCAAAAGAAAAGGATCGACGAGTGGTATCCTCACAGTTGGATCCAGGAGTCCAGAAAACATTCAACTGACCTGACATTTGTTCTTTAACGAAACCGTTGGTATCTGTATTGAGATTACTGCAAGTAATCATGACAGATCTGGATGTAGTATCTTTAAAATCAAGAATTGGTTCGGTTACTTGTCGATATTCCTGTGAAGAAACATGATAAGTGGATCCATCAGGCCAAGAAAGCGGAATGCGTGCTGTCTGAATTGTATCAATAAAATGTTCTGTCTGGCTAAAGATACATGTAGCTTTGTAAATTCCAATTGAAGCAAATAATTTTTCTAATTTGCTGCAATGCGAATAATTACAGGGATTACACTGATATGTAATGGTAGTTTTTACTGTATAAGAGGTATCAGAAGAAAAAACGAAAAAAAGAGAATCGTATACTGTATGCCTTTTAAAATCATCGATCTTAATCAAATCAGAAAACATAGACCGTGGAATTTGAAAAAGTGTCGGTCCTGTTTGATTCATTTTTTGATGAAGAGCCAGAGAATGCTCCTGACCATTGAATCTGAAAATGATGCTATCCAGATATTCCGCATCTGATACCGGTTGTTTTAGCGAGAAAGAGAGATCCCCAGTTACTGGCTCTTCATGTATTGCAATTTTTCCACTGAAATATTGCTGCTGTGTATGAACAGAGTCAAAATAAACGGTATCACTTATGTTACCATATCTATCACTTGCCCATATTTTGAGAGTATATAACGTATTTGTTTCAAGGTTGAAATCTCGTGCCTGCTTCGAAGGATACAAACCACCCCATGGCACAATTGAATCACGTAGTTCAGAGCGCAGAGTTGGTCGCGAGCTATTCTTATAAGGGACTTTCATAAATGCCAAAGCAGATACCGATATGTCTTCATTAGGATAGAATAGATTGACATCAATCGTCCCACTCATCAGTTCTATTTGGTCGCGTGTTTTATATAATGCCAAAGGTATCCAGCCACTGCTACCTTTATTAACTTTAAATATGATCTTACTTCCGTTATTGACATCACCAATTGATATAATTACCTTGGTTTCAGAATCTGCTTTTCGGTCAACAAAAATCCATGCCCAATAATTTCCGAAATCAGCGACATTAATTTTCCATGATGCATATGGAATCGTATCTGATTCTTTACCGGGAATCCAAGTATTTCCATATTTAGTAAATCCAGACCCAATTCTGGCAATACTTGTATCCACAGATACTGAATCGATAAAATAACCTGATAAGAATTTTCGACCCAATGAATCTATTTTATATCTACTGGTATAATTCCAATCAAATGGACAGATGATCATATCTCTGCCATCAATTTTTACAGTAGTAGATACGTTAGGCATAGAATAGGAAGTATCAATCACCTGTGGTGGTCCAAATTTTTTCTCAAACCGGACATGTGCTTTCATTCCCGGACCGGGTGATATATTTCGAATCAGAAAATGTGCATCAGTACATGATACTTTGGGTTTGGAAACCAAAGGCTTTTCCGGTTTTACAAATCTCTGATCTGCATACAATACCAAGTTACCTTCTTTTACCGGATATTCCCAATCAGCATACCTGAAAACAGAGTAACCAAATGCTGAAGTCATCAACCTTGAATTATAATACCGTACATGATCGGTAAATCCGCCTTTTCTATTAAGTATCGAATCCTCAATATCCTGTCTGGAAATTATAAAAGACCAGATTGCGCTTCCATCACTGTTTTTTATTTCACAGAATGTAGAAGTAGCTATATCAAACTCCTGAGATCCACTATCTATTGCAGAATCTCCACCTTCCCAATGAAGCATTACCTTTACCGGCTTCTCACCGCTGAATAGAATATTTGTCTTAACTGTAATTTTAAGATCTCCAGAATTTTCAAGCTGCTCCACCCTGAATGCATCATAATTGGCCACCGGCTCAGGAGAAACATCAAATGTCAATCCTGAAACGTTTTTTCTATTAATACTAAGTGAATCCTGCACAGGTATTGCATAATAACTTTTACATTCACCAATCTCGACTATGTATTTTCCATTAGGAACACGGGTGAATTGAAATGAACTGTCCAACAATACAAACTGATTAGCAAAAAGTTCACTCGGTTTATCATTAAACAAACTATACAGAGATATTTTCACTCCTGAAAGAGAATCTGCAGGCACATTGATACTGTTAACAATTCCCGAAATCGTATAGAAATCACTTGGCGTTGAGTCAACAACTTGAGATTCTCCTATATTTCCTCTTTTATCCTGAGCACGTAGAATATACCGGAATGTTCTGGAGTCCTGAATGGAATCCGCGACATATTCTATTCTGGAAAGATCGGATGGACTGAAATTGAACGTATCAGTTGCAGGTGCATTTTCGCCTTGGGGAATTATAATTAGAGTGAGAGCAGACAGTGTTTCCTTGAATGGTTCCCATTTTATTTTTTGTTTATGTGGACTGTTTTCACTTACTCTGATTGTAGTGAGTGGAGCATCAAAGTCAACCGGTATCTCAACAATTCTCTCCTGAGCATCACTTAAACCATTAGAAACTAAAAACAATAATTTTATTTTCTTGTGATTTTTATAATAAATGCTTCCTGGGTACCTGCTCATGGAATCTGTTGCCCATTCATAAAGAGTTCTACCGGTACTTATTCCATTGGAATTATATACTATTGACGATGTGGAATTAAATGAAAAACTATATACACCACAATCAACAGAACCGCCCCTGCTGGCAGGTCGAATCGTTTCGGTCAGATTAATACCATCTATATATTGCAAATTCTGTATTGATCCGTGTACTGTATCTGTAATGAATATTCTTCCTCTTGATAAATAAATCGGATCTATTGTGTTTTTAACCAAAATTGTGCCTGAGAAATCTTTTCCAGTGTCATTTTGCGAAACAGCTATTTGGCATATCTCAAATCCCGGATTAATAACTTTAAATAGTACATTCTTTTCCGCTTTAGCCTGGGTGATTTCCGGATCCGCAGCTTGCAGTTTTAAATTGAACATATCTCCAGGTCTGTATGCAGGTGAAATACTGATTTTTATCTGATTATTATCCGGATTGATAGTGACTGTTACATTTGTATCTATGGTCAAGTTCTTCCATGTCAGCTCACTAATATCCCTGAATGAGTAGAACACGTAATACCCGGTACCATCATTTTTCTTTCTATTAAGATCAATGGTAATGTTCCCATTTGCTGGTATGGAAAATGTGTCAAGTGTAGGTAAAATAGCAGGTGGTTCGGGTACTACTATGCCCTGAAATTCCAGTGCTCCAATATCTATTTTATTGTTAAATATTCTTCTGTTTCCTTCAATATCAATTCCCCATCCGCTGGTATCAATTACACTACCATGGTCAATACATGGTGAATTTTTCGTAAGATCAACTTTATTTGATGTGGCATCCAGAATTTGCGGATTGAGGTTAAACAGTTCACCACCATTAGTTATAATTGAAGAGCCGTCCTTTTTTATTCCAGAAATACCTTTTCGTATATCACAATTTCTGGCATAAAAGCTGGAGTTATTTAATTGAATCAAAGTATCAGAATCAGTTGAATCATTCCATATGATGTTGTTAATCAAAATTGCAGAGCTTGTGTCCAATAGCAATGTTCGATTGTTATTTGCACTGAAAGTACAGTTAACTATAGTTAAATTGCTGTTTTTAAATAATGCAGCACTTACATTAGAGATATTGCTATTGCTGTTCCCACTTAAAATACAGTTTCTGATGTTGAGATTGTTACAATTAACAGCTCCAATTCCGGCAACTCCGGGGCCATTAGCAATATTGTTACTGATAAAGCAATTCTCTATAAGGACATTATCGCTATTAGTAATAGTTATTGCAGATCCATAATTGCTTGTAAAGTTATTGGATATTATACAATTGCGAATCGTAGCATTATCAGAACTATCCAGATAGCATGCAGAATTTTCACTTTTAATAATTCTAAAGCCATCAACTACACTGCTATCCATTAGTTTTATTACGTTGTAGGCAAAATAATGAGGTGAAATTTCTCCAGTCAATGTGGTTATATTTGAACGCCAGTCCCTTTGAGATAAGTATGTTTCATCACCGCGGAAACCTCCTATCAATTTAACATTTTTTATTACATTAATATAGTTATTTGTATAACTAGAATAACCCGCTTTATACACTCCTTTTGCAACCCAGATCGTGTCCCCATCACCCGAATAATAAAGTGCATCATGCAAATTTTTATAAGCATGCCCCCATGATGAACCATTATTATCTCCCGTAGCCCGGCTATCTACATAAATCTTTCCATAATGTTCATAAGCACCAATATCGATATATCTACCTCTAATCCTTACTTTTCCATTTAAATCAAATTCAGACACACCTGATGTATCAAAATCACCCATATCAATAGCTGGTGAACCTCCTGTCAGCTTGTATTCCTCCCTTATTGAGAGCTTTGGGTCTATTGACATGTTTCCTGCGCCGCCACCTGTCCAGTTTTGTATGATTGAGTATTTAACAGTATCACATGAATCTCCCACATGTCCATTCCATATGATAGTATTCTTTATTAAAGGTATATATTCAACGACTTTGCTATTTACAGGTAAATTTTTAACAATTGTACATTCTCTGATAACCGGTCCTGTACTGTCTATAGATTTTCCGGCTATAATGCAACCATTGCTTGAGCTGTTTGAAAATATAAGACAGTTTCTGAAAATACCACCTTTCTGATATGATACAGCATAAGAGTTAAATGCTTTATTTAATTGAAATTTGCAATGTGATATTAAACAGCTATCCATCTGTTTCATCGCACTGTAAATAGCACCTCCGTAAACAGCACTGTCGCTTTTAAACAGAGTATTCGTTACTTGCAAAACTATATTGAATGTATCATTCAGAAATAATGCACCGCCATTTTGAAACGCTCTGTTTCCCTCAAACGATGAACTATCCTTAATAAAAAAAGGCCCGCTTAGGATATACATCGCTCCACCATGCAAATTAGTTTTATTATTTTTAAAGTTACTATTATAAATTAATATTCCCGAATCTGAATTGGAATTGGCATACAAAGCACCACCGCAACTGTCTGCATTGTTGGATACAAAATTACAATTTCTTAATATTCCATTGCTACCCAACACCAATGCACCACCATGCTGCCCTGATTTGTTGTTTTCAAAAACCACTTTATTCATGTTTATTATACTGTTGTAGGACAACATCCCACCACCACCTCTTGCAGCAGTGTTATTTGAAATCGAATCATCAATACTTATAACTGTTTGCACTCGAGAGTAAATTGCACCACCAAAAGACATTGCACTATTAGATATAAATTTGTTTCCAGTGCTGTGAAGTAAATTATCATCATGAATACATATCGCGCCACCAGCATTTTCTGAGTGGTTTTTTAGGAATTTTGACCAGGATACAATAATTTTGGCATTCGCATATATTGCGCCACCACCGTCTAACTCATCTATGTGTTCTTCAGTTCTTTTTGTAGTATCTGTCGAATTGTTATTTTGAAAAATGCAACTATCTATTTTTAATGTATCCCAACCTGCACTACAAATAGCGCCACCATTCATTGCCCTGTTTCTATAAAACTGGCATTTTAAAAGACTGGTCTTTCCTTTTACATACAGACCACCACCATTTCCCGAATTATTATCACCATGCTGGAAAGTTAACCCTTCAAACCAACAATCCCCGTAACCTCCGAGATATAGCACAGTTGATGCATTGTTTCCATTTATTATGCATGTACTATCCGGCATCAATAAATCATTTTTATCAATATCTCCATCAAGTATAACTTTGAAAATATCTGGATTTGATTTTGAATTATTTGTGCTTAACCTTGGGTAACCGCCAATAATTTTAAAACCTTTTTTACTATTCCTCTGAAATTTGCCTTTCGCTGCTTTAGGATAATAGGTACCTTCAGCACATAATATAACCAGATTAGTATCGGGATTATAGCTTATGGCAGTGTCCAGTTCGTTAAACGCAGAAACCCAGCTCTGACCATCACCTCCTGCAGGTCTGCCCATGTCCACATATACTGTATCCCATTGAGCATACCCTTCTATAGCACATAATAGCACTAATGATAATACAAAGATTTTTACCTTTTCAAAAAGTCTCATCAAGGCAGCCCCGTTCAAAAATTTATTTCTCATAAAGAAAGGTTTCTCCGCTTTCTTTTCTCTTTGGTTCATCTATTAAAGCAATGCATATTAATCCAGTTTTACCCAACCCAATTTTCCCAGTTTCCATGTCCGGTTATTATCATTACCATCTATATAAAGAGTTCCTATCGGTACTTCTGTAGAAACAGTTTCTGGACTTCCGTTTCCATAAATTACCTTTATTCCACTCGAGAAAGCATACGGTATAGCTGTAAGTCTCAATCTGGGGCCAATTATCCTCATGGTTCCCTTTTCACCAGCCCAAATTTCAGCATATAACTCTTTATGCATAGAAGTAATTTTTTGCAAATCACCTTTCGATGTTCCTCGCCCAAGCGTTATAGTAAACTGACCATCTCTGACTTTTACATTTTTCTGGTTTTCTGTATACAAATCATTTCCACCATTTTGCAGCACAAAGATTTTAACAGTAAAATCAAAGAAAGCAGAATCTCCGTTACTGCCAATTTTACCGTTTACATCAAAAAGATCCCCTGAAATTGAGATTGAACTATTGTTATCAGATGGAGGCCTCACAATAATTGAAGCTGTATCAGAAGTATCAGAAGTAACACCATTGTTGACTATGCAATAAAAAGTCGCACCATTATCATCCATAGAAAGTGGTCCATAAATTAATGTTCCTGCATAACCACCAGGAATCGGAATATTATTTTTAAACCAAGAGTAAATTCCTCCATTGCATGTAAATTGCACCTCTGCCCGGTAATAATCATTTACCATCAGGGTATCATTCAATGGATGCTGCATTATTCTGCAATGCTCCACATCAGAGATTGTAAGTGTCGCACAATTGCTGACAATCTCTTTTCCACAATCGTTTCTGATCAGAACGCAATATCTGTCCATATTGTTATGTGGTTCTACAGAGTCTATTGTATAAGATGATTTTTCAGCACCTGGAATTGTGTGATCGTTTCTTCTCCACTCAAATTCACATCCGGTATCATGTACCGTAACAGAAAATGTCACCGATTGACCCAGCTTAACCGTATCAGATACAGGATTACTTAATATTAATGGATTATTACAAGGATTTACTGTCAATAGCGCACTGGAAGTAACCAATTTCTCTCCGCAAACGCTTGTAACATGGCAAGAATATCGTTTTCCGTTTTCAGATAAAGAAACTTTATTAATGGAATATACAGGATTGTTTGACATGGGAATTGGGGTACTATCACAATACCATTGGAATACCGGAATACTTTTTCCAACAGAAACGGAGCATGCAAAGGTTACTTTTGCTCCTTCGTAAATACTGATATCTGAAATATCATTAATAAGTATGAGCGAAGGGCAAGTATCTTCAATACAGGAAACTGCAATGTTATCAATATGCAGAATGTTTTGTCGAAGAACAGATTCCTGATTGTAGGCAAATATAAGAGAATTCAAATTTGACATATTAAAAGGTACTGAATCATACAACTGTTTTGTAGCTGTACCATTATTATATAGCAGACGAGATAAAAATCCTGAATCAGCAGGGAAAAACATCTGTTCAAAATGCAGAAATCTGTTCAGTGGGGTTTTTTCTCCGGTAGAAACAGCTGTCAGTGTATCACTATTTTTCTGCAAAATGATATCTATTATCGAATCCTGTCCCATACCACGATGAATTACAAATGATAAGTAATGTTCTGGTTCTGCAGAGTCCGAGGGTATGAATGATAGTTTAAAATTATTTTTATCTATATGCTGAGTGTTTGCAATAATTTTAACATCAGGTTCAGCTTTTATCTTTCTGCTGTATATCCCACCTTTGATAATCACATTCCGTGATATTAATTTAGAAACTGCATTTGGAGCAAAAAATGTTCCATATAAGATCAAATCTGCTCCATATTTAACAGTATCATTATCATTCGAATAAAAGGACACATTTCCGTATGCGAATGATTTTTTCATTATCATTTTAGTACGATCACCAAATATAGTTTTTCCAGCGATATTTATATCGATACGATGAGCCGAATCTGTGTCCATGTATAATTTTACCTGCGGTTGTAAAATAAAAGCTGAAAATGAATAACTTCCCGGACTGAAAAGGATTTTCGAATCTGCTCCTGCTAAAAGTGAATCATAGTTTCCTGGAATCAAGTTTATTGAATCATTAGGAGAAATAATAATTTTTGTAGTTCCAATGGTAATATTTCGTAAAGGTATTACAGGAAAGCTCTGCGAAACACTGTCATAAATTGCTTCGCTGACAAAAGCCCCTGTCCCAAGAGAACAAACTTCAGCAGTAACCACTTTACCCCAAACTGAAGAACGGTCTTTTATAATTACCTTCCCACCAGCAAACACATCTGATTGTATAGAGTCATCTGTTCCAAATTCAACTCTCGCTGAAGATCCGATTCTTAATCCACTAACTTTTACACGATCTCCCAATTCCATCTTATCTATAGAAAACAATGAATAATCAATCCATGGGGGTGTTGAATCTGCATCTATTCGCAAGTCCCAGGAAACAGTCAATGTATCATTTCTTATCCCGGTATTTAACTGAGGTGTAATTATCGAAGCTATACCTATACTATCTTTAGATAATTTACTTATAATAGTTCCATTCACCGTATCAAGTTCCCAGTTCTGTATATTTCTGAATCCCAAACTGTCAAGTGGTGTTTTGCTGTCGAAATTAAAGATTATTGGACTGCAGGTAGAATCCGGTATAATCCCCTCCGGTAATCCATTAATGTAATTAAAACGTACTCCTGATATAAAACCAGTATCATTTGAGGTATAGAATGCACCAACACATACAATAGATGGGAAATTAAACGTGTAAATATTATTCAACGTATTCCAAATACTATCTGCATCTGTTTTGTAAAAAAATGAATAGGCAGTACCCTGCCTATTTATGCGTAAATTTGAGTGGATGAAATTTGAAAGAAAAACTACTCTGATATTCTGTCCGGCAGAATTTCTATATTTGATATAGGTACCTTTGTTTTTTGATACAAGTAATGCACAAAATGGAGCACTATCTGAAGTATCAGCACGGAACATTAAGCCAGTTTCAGAGTCCTTCGATGTATCTGTAAAATCACATCTGGTTTGCAGATCACAATTTCCAGATGTTATTGAATATGCAAACAGGAATCCATCATTTTTTTCTAATAATCCCTTCCCGGTGCCTCTTAATTCGACTCCTGAAGTTCCAAAACAATATGAACCGGAATCTGTAGCTGAACCAACTGGTATGATTCTTATTACAGGATTACTCGAAATGCTTGCATTTACAATAAAAATCATTAGCAAGTATTTCCATGAAAGATATTTTTTTGTGAAATGTCCTATCTTCACCACAGGAATTTCCTCCACTTATTATTTCCTAAATGGATAACCATCTTTTTAGAGCCATTCTGCACATAGTTCAGTCAGTCAGTTCAGCCCACCCATTAAATGTTTTGATATAAGTTGCATTTGTAGATGTACGTACATAATGGGTACCTATAGGTGCAATTATTGCAGCGCTGTCTGGATTCACATTTCCTTTTATTATGGATGGAAGACTGGAAAGTGCATATGGCGAAGCTGTCAAAGGTACTCTGCGATTCAGGGTTTCAGGGCTGCATCCAGGAGGTGAAATAGTAAATGAAACAAATATATTGGCATTTTCCCGTATAATTGCCATCAGATCACCATTGGTCCTCCCAGTCCCAAGTTGTATTGCGAATTTACCATTCTTTACTTTGATCGACTGATTGTTGCTGTCGAGAAACGATTCTGTGTATAATGGAACACTATCGGTTGCAGATCGATATAAATTTACGATAAAATCTATGTTAACATCTTCATTAATTCCTACTTTGATATTTTTACTGGTAAAAAGATCTCCGGTTATAATAAGAGTATGACTTGAAGGCCGCCTCACAGTGAGCAATGCTTTGTTACTCTCAATAGATGACGATATGTTTGATACAACACAATGATAGATTTCCCCGTTATTGTTTAATCGTAAAGGCCCAATCCTAAGTGTCTGCCCAGTTTCACCTGGAATGATTATGCCATTTTTATACCATTGATATTGATAAGGTGGCGTTCCTGCTGAAGAAACTTCAAAAATTGCAGTATCACCTATTACCAGCGTTATGCTTGAAGGTTGCCGAGTTATATAAACCTCTTCAGGGCGAACTGAAACATGCAGAATCGCCTGTCGAGATGTATCTGTACCTTTGCTATTTGATACAATACAGTCAAATAATGCTCCGCTGTCGCTCATCGATACCTGATGAGTCACGTAAGTT
>CAYYNL010000051.1:0-25941 GCA_964472925.1 uncultured Fibrobacter sp.
TAATTGCCTGATATTTCCGAGTAGATACCCAGTTTTTCAAGTAATCCCTTGATCAGCATTGCAGAAACTGGTTTTTCAAAAAGATATGATGCACCGGCATTAATGACTTTTTGCTTTATCTGATTATCAGAATAGGCGGTTAAGGCTATTATTTTGCTTTGGGGGTAGCGTTTTTTTGTACCAGATATAATTTGGAGGCCATCCATCTCCATAGTTCCTGCTAACCTTAAGTCTACGATAACCGCGTCATAGAAATTTTTTTCCAGCATCTTTTGGGCATCGGCCACGTTTTGGATAGAATCTATGGTAATTCCAGGTGCATGAAGCAGCTTCTGGTATGCTAAA
The DNA here is from genome assembly GCA_964472925.1 of uncultured Fibrobacter sp. Taxonomy (GTDB): domain Bacteria; phylum Fibrobacterota; class Chitinivibrionia; order Chitinivibrionales; family Chitinispirillaceae; genus JAAYPC01. The sequence continues at coordinate 346 of CAYYNL010000051.1, forward strand.
AGCAGACTTTCTTCATCATCCGCTAAAAGAATTCTTTTCATTATGTACTCCTGAATAATAGAATAGATTAAAGGCAATAAATATACCATTAAAGCTGAATAGTAGAATTTTTGCAATCATGAAAATTAGAAAGTAGTTTTGCTTTCCTTTGAAGAAATTTGTGTCTGTAAAAAACCGCATGGGATCTCATGATATGCTATTCCAATAAAGGTAAGATAGGTATGGAGAAGAAGCGAATATTAGTAGTAGATGATGAAGTATCAATTCTTCTCGCATTTAAAAAACTTCTTCAAAGGCCACTTGTGCAGGTGGACACTTGTGAGAGTTTGGAGGAGGCAATCTATAATATAGATCACTTTTCTTATGATGTTGCAATTGCTGATTTACGGCTTTCCGGTTCGTTAGGGCAGGAGGGATTCCAGATTATATCTTATCTGAAAAAAAAAGCACCTAAAGCTAAGGCCGCACTTATCTCTGCATTTGGACTTAGTGGCACCGAATCGCTTGCGATGGCAAGCGGGGCCGATTTTTATTTTGAAAAACCGGTTTCTTTTAAGGATCTGAAAAATATCTTAAAAAGTATAGGGGTTGACTGATCACCGATCTGTTGGGCAGGTAGTTTCTTTAAGCTTCTTCTTGTTTGCAATTTTGCGATCGATGACTAAGTAAACTGCATAAACCAAATAAGCGGTTATTATTCCAAAAAAAGCACCGCTTACTATGTCACTGGGATAGTGGACACCTACATATATTCTGGAAATTCCAATTAATAAAGCAAAACCATAGAAAATCGGTGTCTTTGAAGGATAAAAACAGGAAAACAGCGCTGATAGTGCAAACATATTCATGGCATGTGAAGAGGGAAACGATAAAGAGGTCTTCATTCCGGCTAGAAAATTACCTCCCTGAATGAAAAATTCCGGATGACAGGGGCGATGTCGTCCAAAAAATGGTTTAAGAATCTGAGAAGAAACCGAGTCTGATATTGCCACAGTAACCACCGCCAGACTAAGTATGACAATCGCTTTTTTATTCTCATGTTTTATAAAAAAGACCGCACTTACAATAGCCGGGATAATCCAGAACTTTGCTTCTGTAATGGTCATAAAGAAAACATCAAAAACAGCATTAGAGCAATAATCGTTTATCAGAAGAAAGATAAATTTATCAATTGAAAGCAGGTTTTCTAACATTTCAGATCCTTAATATTATTAGCTGTTAGAAAAATAGATCAGTTTTGCGGAGATAGCACCGAATTTAATTTTTGACTTTATCTGAATAGGCATTCTTCTGTTGTCACTGGAAATCCATACCTCGATTCTGTCTTTTCTGTTGAATGTTTCACCTTCCCCTACCAGTTTGGGCTCTATTAAGGTGCATTTAAATGTACCGCAATCAACTTTTATTTCTTTGCTTTCCTTACATTGGAACCATAGGGGATAAACCTTTTTATGCATATAGATGTTGAAGCAGAATGTATCACCTGGTTCGGTTTTCATCGAACGGACCTGATAAAGTAGTGATAAATAGTCGTGAAGAAACTGGGGGGCATCGATTGTTTTAAGTTCTTTTTCCTTTATGACTGCTTTTTGGGCGGTATGATCATAAAGAATCCAACGGTCTGATTTGTATTTTTTCCCCTCACGAATATGCTGCTCAAAGAAAAGCGGATACAGGCCTTCACTGTCAACTGTTGAGATTACATAATCCCGCATTCTGTAAAATGCACTTATAAAATTGCTGGATAATGCTTTTCCACCAAGCTTTATAGTTTTATTGTGTTGAACCGGCTCGACAGTCAAGATCAGGTACCCTGCCCGAAATGGCCCCCAGTGGACTTCGTAAACCAGTGTTTCTGCGGCACAGGTAATCACTTTAGAGAGTGAACGCATAGATTCGGTATGAGGAGTAATCTGATATTCTGTTCTTAAAGAATCGATGAAGTCCTGATTAAATGGCAGACTGTCTAATTCCAGAGAAGTTTCCTGCCAGCGTATATCTTCTTCGTCACTTTTTGCTCCTGTTATTGAACCAGCTAAAATCAGCGTAAATACAGAGATGAGAAAAGGTTTATTCAATTTAAAATTTTTAATTATTGTAATCATGATCGTGCCAATAGTCAATAAAACTCCATAACAGGCAATATGGTGATTTGATAAGGTATGATTTGTTCAACAACTCATCGGTTTTTAAAGTTTATTTTGCATAACTGCATCATAATCCGCTTTAACCATAATTTCTACCAGTTGTTCAAATGTGATAGTAGGTTTCCATCCCAGAATTTCCCTGGCTTTGGTGGCATCACCCAGAAGTTGATCTACTTCAGTAGGGCGATAATAGCGTGGATCGATTCTCACAACTACTTTATTACTGTTTTTATCGATTCCCACTTCATCGGCACCGCTTCCTTCCCACTGTATCGGCATTCCCATTATATGGAAAGCTTTTTCGATAAATTCACGTACTGTGTGCATCTCCCCGGTGGCTACTACGTAGTCGGAAGGACTTTCGTGTTGTAACATCATCCACATGGCTCTCACATAGTCAGGAGCATAGCCCCAGTCCCGTTTTGAATCGATGTTGCCCATATACAGGCATTCTTTTTTGCCAGTTTTAATTTCTGCAGCTCCGATGGTGATTTTTCTGGTAACAAAATTCTCACCACGGCGCGGGGACTCATGATTAAACAGAATTCCATTGGAGGCATGAAGATTGTAAGCTTCACGGTAATTTACCACAATCCAGTAGGAATAGAGTTTTGCAACTGCATAAGGAGATCTGGGATAAAAGGGAGTTTTTTCTGATTGCGGTACCTGCTGCACCTTCCCATAGAGTTCTGATGTGGATGCCTGATAAAACCTGGTATTGATTCCTGATTCTCTGATACAATCAAGCAGTCGTAAAGTGCCTGTGGCATCGACATCTGCAGTATATTCGGGAACTTCAAAAGATACTTTAACATGGGATTGGGCTGCAAGGTTGTAGATCTCATCGGGTTGAATCCGCTCAAGCATTCTATTCATATTGCTGCTGTCAGTCATATCACCGTAATGAAGGAAGAGATTTGTGTTTTTCCCATGTGGATCTTTATATAAATGATCTATGCGGCGGCGATTAAAATAGCTGGCCCGTCTGATCATTCCATGCACCTGGTAGTTTTTTTCTAAAAGCAGTTCAGCTAAATAAGATCCATCCTGACCGGTAATTCCTGTGATTAAGGCTTTTTTTTGCATACATTCTCCATTTATAATAATGAATTATGAACCAGAAAATATACTAAGGGGGCTTCCAATAAGGTAGTCAGTTCTTCAAATTAATATGCATTTGAATCTATGGAGAGGTCTTTTATCAGAAGATGTTTCAGTTCAGGAATTCTACTTCTTTGTTGAAGATATATTTCTGATGAATAATTGCTGACTTAAGGAAATACTGCAGAATAGTACAGCACAATTAGGAGCTTAAACAAAAACGTTCCATAACGGGTTGACTTGTAACTCCACGGGCTATATTTTTACCATCATGGAAAAAAATTTATCATCATTATTAGCCGAAAGTTCCGGAGAATCCGGAAAAACTAAACCAAACAGAGTACGGGGCAAAATCTGGATCACACTGATCTACTTTTTCCTCTTTTGCATCGTTTTAGCCGTATCATCGGGGAGCTGGTTTTTATACAGACTTTATCAGTCTCTTCCAACGTTGAACCAGATGCAAAATATTGAACAGAAACTGGTATCTAAGGTATTGGGGAAAGATGGTACTCTGATTCATGAATTCAGTATTGAGAGAAGATTTTGGGTTTCCATTGATAAGATTCCCCAGAATCTTCAGAACGCACTTGTCGCCATAGAAGATCGTCGCTTTTATAAGCACTGGGGTATAGATATTAAGAGAATAATAGGTGCGGTGATGGTAAATGTGCTGCGTGGAGGTTATGCTCAGGGAGCTTCAACCATCACTCAACAACTGGCTCGTAATGTTTATCTTACTGCAGATGCTTCCATGATAAGAAAACTCAGAGAAGCACTGACTGCCATACAATTGGAATCCTGTTACACAAAACGGGAAATTCTTGAATTGTACTTAAACCAGGTATACCTTGGTGCCGGTGTTTATGGAGTTGAGGCTGCTAGTGAACGTTATTTCAGCAAACACGTATCTGAACTGAATCTAAATGAATGTGCTATGCTTGCTGGACTTATTCAAACTCCTGAAAAGTATAGACCCGATAAGGATGCTAATCTCAATCGCATGATTAAGCGTCGTAATGAAGTGATTAAAGCCATGAAGGTTATGAAATTCATGGATGCAGCTACTGCTAAGGCGCTTATGAAAGAACCCTTATCGGTTAATCCCAAAAAAACCGTTGCATCAGTGGGTTCCTATTTTACCGAGATGGTCAGAAAACATATTGCAGATAAATATGGTGATGATTTACTATACAATGGTGGTTTAACCATTTATACTACTCTGGATCCAGTTGCTCAGGACTCCGCTGAACATGCCTTGCAGCAACAAGTAATTAGTTTGCAGAAGCGGCTCAACCGCATTTTTCTGGACAGTACCGATGCACACGAAACAATAAAAATCAGCCGTGAGAAGTTTCTGGATAATTTTGATTCCATCTATGCTCTTCATGAGGATGAGTTCTCAAAATATCCGGATTCGGTAAGGCTTAGAAAAGCTCAGATGTCGGTAGTTGCTCTGGATGTCAACAGCGGAGCTATTCGGGTGATGATTGGTGGCCGGGATTTTACTGAGAGTAAATTTAACAGAGCTCTTTATGCGCGCAGACAACCCGGTTCTGCATTTAAACCGTTTGTGTATACTGCAGCTTTGGAGAATGGTTTTACACCCGCATCAGTAATATTGGACCAGCCTATTACGCTAATGACTCCAGATGGCGAGTGGAGACCGGAAAATTATGATAAGTCTTTTTATGGGCCGATAACCCTGAGATCCGCTCTTGCTAAATCGGTAAACTTGGTAGCTATTCAGGTGCTTAACAAAGTTGGAGTTAATGTGGTTATCGAATACGCCAGGAGAATGGGGTTAAAACATACTTTGAATCCGGTACCTTCACTGGCGATTGGTGCTTGTGAAGCAACTCCTATCGAGTTAACCTCCGCCTACGCAATATTTGCCAATGGAGGAATCTGGAAAAAGCCTTATTCTATAGAAAAAATAGTAGACAGAAACGGACGCATCCTCGAATCGCATGTACCTGAAGAGCGGGAAGTACTCTCTGCCCAGACTGCCTTTCTAATGTGTTCGCTTTTACGATCGGTGGTTTGCTGCGGAACCGGTGCTTCAATACCGGGTTTGGGTTTTGACCGTCCTGCCGGAGGTAAGACTGGTACAACAAATGATTACTCCGATGCCTGGTTCGTTGGATTTACTCCACAGATTGCCTGTGGAGTCTGGGCTGGGGTTGATGAAAGACGTTCTTTGGGAAGAGGAGTTACTGGTACCTTGGCTGCGATTCCCACCTGGGTTAAAACCATGATTCCCCTTCATAAAGGGCTCCCGGTTAAAGAATTCCTTCGGCCAGAAGGTATAAAAAGCGAATCAATTTGTAAGGAGTCACATTTAAAAGCGTTACCCAGTTGTCCTCAAACCGAAATTGAATTTTTCTTTTCTGAAACAGAGCTTGATTCCTGCGATATCCATGGCCCATCAAGGAAACGGGATGAAAATGTGATAAAACTGTTTAGTGGGCCTCAGCCTAAGAAAAAGAGTTCTGTTGAAAAGAAAAAGAAAAATCTTATGTTTTAGATATTGCGGTTATATCACAACATATTACCTGTATTTATGGCAATATGTTGTAATTTTGAGTTTAAGCTATTAAAGGTTTCCGAGGGCCTAATGCAGGATAGATTAAAATTATTTTAAAGGGACCTCGTCTGGACAGCCATCTTCATCTTTGTAACCATTATAAGTCTCTGGATCATTAGAGCAGACATCTTTTGAGTCTGGGATATTGTCCCGATCATTATCAAAATCATCGCAGCCATCTTCATCTCTAAATCCATCAAAATCTTCAGCCAGATCAGGACAGCGATCCTGAGTATCATAGATCCCATCGTTATCATTATCAAAATCAGGACATCCATCATTATCTTCGAATCCATCAATATCCTCTGGTATGGATGGACAGGCATCATTGTCTTCACAAACATTGTCCCCATCGGGATCAGTCAGTTTGATCTTGAGGTCCGTTTCGCTGATTAACCCGATCGTAGCTCCGTCTTTACCTTTGCCTTTTAGCACAAGTGGCTGATTTTCAAAATATTCAACTCCATCATTGAGCATAGTGTATCCAGGATCTTCATGTATATTGGATCTGTCAGCCCGGGTATATACATTATACGGCAAGCGATTACCATAAAAATCATTGTATATTACTCTTGATCTTTCGGACTCCTGACTGGTCCAGATACCGAACTCTTTATTGCTTAAAAAGACATTGTTCATGATAAGAGCTTCACTTTTTCCTGCCAGCTTTATTCCGCAATATCCGTTCTCGGAGATAACATTATGTTCGATAGAGGTTTTTATGCTTCGAGTAGATTCGCAGAAAATGCCAGTCCATGCATTACGGTATACTATACAGTTTCGAATAGAAGGAAGAGTAATCAGGCAATGAATGCCGGTTTCTTTACTATCTTTAACGATAACCTGTTCAATTGTACTGGCAGCATTTTCACATTTTATTCCGATCGATCCGTTCTCTATAGTGCACTTTTTGATCAGAGTCTTATCGGCAGCTTTTATTACTACATCTTTGCCGTTTCCATGGATTTTTGTTTTTGAAATGGATTCGCCAATAAGAGAAATATTATCTTTAAGTGTGACGGTTTCCTGGTAAAAACCATTGAGCAGGAAGATTGTATCACTTGGATTTGCTCTATCGATGGCGGTTTGAATGCTTTGCACATCTTTAGGAACGCAGATAATCTTGGACTGGGAAACTGTCGGGAAGATCGAAATGAGTATTATCAGCAGTTTTAGTGTGTTAGCCATTGAAATCCCCTTTTCCATGGGTGTAGTATATTTTATTAATAATCTACGATATTTCTTAAATCATGGCAAATGTGCTATCAGATAAACTGTATTCATCTGGAATACAAATTACATTTAAAACGGTGGAGCATGTATTGTTTAGTGAAAATATAAATTATCAGGTTGAATTTGCCATTCTAGCACAATCCTTCTTACCCATCATTTTTATGAATTCTTAGGAATTATAATGAAATACCCGGTATTTATTTTTCTTTTTTTTTTAGCATCAGCAAATATCATGGGGGCTCCTTCAAATGAGAATTTTGCTTCATTTTTAGCTGGAATCCTTCTTTTAGATGAGAACAGGAATTTAAGCTCTGAACAAAAAGCCCTTGAATATAAGCATTTGCAGCAAATAACCGGGATTAGCGGTTCTGAGGCAATTCAGTTTATTAACAGCTTTCGGGATAATCCGGCAAAGTTTAAAGAGATTTATACTTCTATTAAAGCAGAATTAACTGGAACTGAAAAAGGAAAAAAGACCGTACCGGAGAATAAGGATATTGATAAGAAGAATATTGATAAAAAAACAGATAGTAAGTAAACAATATTTCTGAACTTTAATAAACCGAGGTGCTTATGGCAGAGAATGTTTTTGAGATTTCTGATGAAGAATTTTCTGAGGAAGTGCTTTCAAGCGAAATTCCTGTAATTGTAGATTTTTGGGCTGAATGGTGTGGCCCCTGCAAGATGTTAACCCCGATATTTGCCGAGCTGGCCTCAGAATATCAGGGCAGGGTCAAATTTGTGAAGATTAATATAGATGATTGCCCGAAGACTGCTGCAGGTTACAGTGTAAACAGCATTCCTACAATGCTTTTTTTTAATCACGGTAAAATAGTAGAACAGCATACCGGGCTTTTAGCTAAAGCTCCGTTAAAGGTAAAAATTGACAGGGCATTTTCAAATTAAGGTACGTTAATGAAAGTATTGACTTTAAATCCACCGTTTCTGCCTAAATTTTCCAGAGAAGCTCGTTCTCCGGCAATTGCCAGAAGTGGTACACTTTATTATCCGATGTGGTTGGCATACGCAACTGGAAATCTTGAGAAGGCCGGCAATGAAGTGCTTCTTATTGATGCACCGGCTACAAATCTGTCTTTGGAACAGGTAATACAGAAAGCAATTGCTTTTAATCCGAAAGTGGCTGTTCTGGATACATCTACTCCCAGTATTTATAATGATATAGAGGTAGCAATCGCCTTAAAGAAAGCTATACCATCACTTTATTGCGTGTTGGTAGGTGTCCATGTCTCAGCTTTACCAGAACAAACGCTTGAGCTTAACTCTGGAGTCGATGCTGTTGCTTTTGGGGAATACGATCAGACACTTGTGGAGCTGGTCGAAAGTATTCCGGCTGAAGGGAAGCCGGATGATAAAGTACTGAGCAATATTGAAGGAATAGCTTTTCGAAACAGTACTGGTGAAATTGTAAAAAATAAAGCCAGATCTTATATTAAAGATCTTGACAGTATACCATTTGTTTCTTCAGTGTATAAAAAGCATCTTGATATCAAGCCCTATTTTTATGGTCACAGCCGCCATCCTCTGATTGTAATAGTAACCGGCAGAGGGTGTCCTTTTCACTGTACATATTGTGTTATACCCCAGACATTACAGGGGCATCAATACAGGAAACGTTCTGTCAGTTCCATAGTTGAAGAATTTTTGTATATACACAAGAACTTTCCTGAAGTTAAGGAAATAATGATAGAGGATGATACTTTGACTGCGGATAAGAAGCGTTGCCGTGAACTGTCAGAAGCTCTCATTGCAGCCGGAGCTACCAGAATTCCATGGTCTGCCAACTCCCGGGCAGAAGTAGATTATGAAACAATGCGGCTGATGAAAAAGGCTGGATGCAGGCTTTTTTGTGTTGGCTTTGAGAGTGGTGATCAGCAGATTCTTGATAATATTCAAAAATCTATCACTCTGGACCGAATAAGGCAATTTTTAAAAGATGCCAAACGTGCAGGTATTCTAATTCATGGTTGCTTTATGGTGGGTAACAGAGGAGAAACCAGAGAAACACTGGAAAAAACACTTAACTTTGCCAAGGAAATCAATCCCGATACTGCGCAGTTTTTTCCAATTATGGTATATCCAGGCACAAGTGATTATGAGTATTTCAAAGAAAAAGGCTGGATAGTTACCAACGATTATCGCAAGTGGGTTACTCAGGATGGCCTGCACTCCTCTGTTGTGTCCAATCCTGATCTTACTTATGAACAGCTTGTCTGCTTTTGTGATCGGGCACGAAAAGAATTTTACTTTCGGCCGACCTACATTTTTAACAAACTACTTCAGATTTTTACCAATCCTTCAGAAACTAAAAGGATAATAAAAGCAGGGTGGTCTTTTATTGGTTATCAAATTAATCCGCGTTACAGGAAAGTTAGAAAGATCTGAAATGCTTGATTTACTAAAATGGGTGTTCTGGCTATCGGTATTTGCTATAATCTATTCCTACAGTTTCTATCCTTTTTTGCTGATTATATTTTCGCGTTTGTTTGGTAAACCTGTAAAAAAGGACAGCTCTTTTACCCCCACTGTGGGTGTGCTGATACCTGTTCACAACGAAGAGAGAGTAATAAGGAAAAAAATCGATAATATATTGTCTCTAAACTATCCGGAAGACAAACTCAGTATCTGGATAGGATCTGATCTGAGTACTGATCGCACAGAGGAGATTATTAAAGAATACAATAATCCCAGGATTCATCTATGGCGCTCTCCGGTTCGTGTTGGAAAAACTGGGATTTTAAATAATCTCGCTCCACAGGTTGATGCAGAAATTATACTTTTTACAGATGCTAATACTATGCATCAAAAGGACTGCCTGGGAGCCATTGTCTGCAACTTTGCAGATCCCTCGATAGGGGGAGTAGCAGGGCATATCGAGCATGTTATGAATACTGAACATGATGACCAGTTTAGTGAGAGCATATACCGGAATTTTGAATCGAAACAGAAATATATGGAAGGAATGCTTCACAGTACTATCTCGGCTTTTGGGGGATTCTATGCTATTCGCAAATCCCTGTTTAAACCCATCCCCCCAAATTCTTATTCCAATGATGATGTATTAATCCCAATGAATATAATTAGGCAAAGGTTCAGGGTTATTTACGAACCTATGGCCAGATCAGTTGAAGATACTACAGGTAATATTACCTCCGAGTTTAACAGAAGAGTTCGTATCGGTGCAGGTAATTTTCAGGCATTTTCCTGGCTTATCGATTTTCTTAATCCTTTCAGAGGATGGCCATTTTTCTGTTATCTTTCTCACAAGGTTAGCAGATGGTTTTCTCCTTTTTTCTTTGTTACAGCGGCAGTTTCCTGTTTTATGCTGTCAATATCTGCACAGGAGTCCATGTACCGTATGATTTTTGCTGCTGGTTCAATATTTCTGGTCACAGGTCTTCTTCATAAGGTGATTGCACTCAGAATTACCAGCCATATCTATTATTTTCTGATGATGAATATTGCGTTGATTCTTGGATTTGTCCGATTCCTTTGTGGTATTAAATCCGCAGCTTGGTCAAGAACAGAACGAACCTGAAAACTTTGGCAAAAAAAAAGCCCAGGGTAAAACCCGGGCCTCTGATCTGCATATATGTTCGAAGAACTACGATGGAATTACATTCTGAGCATTAGGACCCTTTGCACCATCAACAACTTCAAACTGCACTTTCTGCCCTTCTTCAAGTTTCCGGAATCCGTTTGTCTGGATTGCAGAAAAATGAACAAAAACATCACGGGATCCATCATCAGGTGAGATAAATCCATATCCTTTGGCCTCATTGAACCACTTCACAACTCCTGTAGGCATACTGCACAACCTCTTTTTAAAGTAAAACTTATAAGATACTTTATAGGAAAGTATCAAACATACAATTCTCTGTAAGATATTTGATGGCGTAATGGAAAGAAAGAAAATTTTATTGATGATAGAAATTAACGAAGGAGATGGCAGAAAGAGATAACAAGTAACTATATGTTTATAATTGACATGTTTTTAAATTTGTATAGCGATTAGACTTATGCACTTAGCTCAACACCAACATATTTTTGCATTGAATATGTATCTGGTATTTCTTTAGTCCGGAATTTGATTGGTCGGGAAAATTAAAACTGATTCGTACAATTGTTTGACGTGGCTTTCTTCGATTTTTTTCAGGTAAAACTCTAAAAAAAAGCAGCTCCGGTGAAGGAGCTGCCATGATAATAAGGACTGAAATAAAGTTCAGGATTAGTATTCACCCATACCGCCTGGCATACCTGCACCAGCACCACCAGCAGCTTTTTCTTTGCTTTCTGGCTTTTCTGAGATGATACATTCAGTGGTAAGGATAAGGCTTGCAATGCTGGCGGCATTTTCAAGAGCAGTACGTGTTACCTTTGTAGGATCAATAACTCCACTGCTGAGCAGATCTTCAAAGGTATCGCTATAAGCATTATAACCATAGGAGCCCTTATTTTTCTTGACCTCGTTGGCTATTACAGATGATTCCTTGCCGGCATTGGAAGCAATCAACCGTAAAGGCTCTTCACAAGCCCTGCGAATTATATCTACACCGATCTTCTCATCACCTTCAGCTTTTAAAGAATCAAGGATGGAAGATGCACGGATCAATGCGACGCCACCTCCTGGGACAACACCTTCTTCTACAGCAGCCCTGGTAGCATGCAGCGCATCTTCGACTCTGGCTTTCTTTTCTTTCATTTCAGTTTCGGTTGCAGCACCAATTTTCAAAACAGCAACACCTCCGGCTAATTTTGCCAGACGTTCCTGAAGTTTTTCCCTATCATAATCGGAGGTGGTTTCCTCAATCTGTTTACGAATCTGATTGATACGGCCTTTGATGTCTTCAGCTTTTCCAGCACCCTCAATGATAGTGCTGTTTTCTTTATCGATAACGACACGTTTGGCTTTACCTAATGAATCGATAGTGGTGTTCTCAAGCTTGAAACCAGCTTCTTCTGAAATGACAATTCCACCAGTAAGAATTGCTATATCCTCAAGCATCGCTTTTCTTCGGTCACCAAATCCAGGTGCTTTAATAGCAGCGACCTTGAGAGTACCACGGAGCTTATTTACTACAAGAGTCGCAAGTGCTTCACCATCCACATCTTCTGCAATTATAAGAAAGCTCTTGCCCATCTGTACCACTTTTTCCAGTAATGGCAGTAAATCCTTCATGGCACTGATTTTTTTGTCATGGATAAGAATCAATGGCTCTTCGAGAACACATTCCATATTGTCGGGATTTGTGACAAAGTAGGGAGAGAGATATCCACGGTCAAATTGCATTCCTTCCACTACGTCAAGAGTAGTCTCCATGCTTTTGGCTTCTTCAACTGTGATTACTCCATCCTTACCGACTTTTTCCATTGCATCTGCAAGTAGATCGCCTATTGCGGTATCATTATTAGCAGATATTGCTCCGACCTGAGCAATTTCTTTTTTACCGGAAACAGGACGGGAATCTTTTTTCAGTTGATCAATAATTGCCTTTACCGCCTTATCCATACCTCTTTTAATAGCCATGGGATCAGCTCCAGAGGTAACATTTTTAATTCCCAGATGAGAAATAATCTGAGCCAGAACTGTAGCGGTTGTAGTACCATCTCCGGCAACATCGGAAGTCTTTGATGCAACCTCTTTAACCATTTTTGCGCCCATGTTTTCAAACTTGTCTTCAAGTTCGACTTCTTTGGCGACGGTTACACCATCTTTTGTTACGACCGGAGAACCCCAGCTCTTTTCAATAACCACGTTGCGGCCCCGAGGTCCTAAAGTGACCTTGACTGCATTGGCAAGAGCATCAACCCCCTTGAGGAGCTTTTCACGGGCGGTAGTATCAAATGCAAGTATTTTAGCTGCCATAAAGCAGATCTCCTTTTCTAATTATTATTGCATGTTAATTCTGGGTTTACTGAAAATTATATGATTGCAAGAATATCACTTTCACGAACGATAAGATAGTCTTCACCATCGATGGTAACTTCTGTACCGGAATATTTTCCGTAAAGAACTTTGTCGCCTTTTTTCAAAGAGACTTCAATTTTCTGTCCCTTGTCATTGACCTTGCCTGGACCTACTGCGATTACCTCACCTTTTTGTGGCTTTTCCTTTGCGTTATCGGGAATTATAATCCCACCGGCAGTCTTCTCTTCTGCTTCCATGGGTTTGAGAATTATCCGGTCTTCAAGTGGTTTTACATTCATAAAAACCTCCGTATTTAAATTTGTGGTTGAAAAACAGTTATATCATTCAAAATTGATTGCTTCAGTTCTAAGCAAATGGCATGCCGAAGGTTTTCTGAGAAGAATTGTGAATCAAATTAATGTTCGATTACTCAAATAGCTGCAAAACGATGTTTGATTTTGAAACAGATATTCTGTTTTTAAACATGCTTTCGAAACAATGTGAACTAAAATACTGCTTCTTTTAAAGCCGATTATTAGTTATGTGAAGCTGGACTATGAAGGGGTTTTAAAACAGCTATCGTGATTTATCAGCAGATAGTAACTTGAGGAGCTTTACCTTTAAGATCAAAATTTTCGAAGGAAATCCTTCTGGAAAGATCCGGAGTAACCGATGTACAATAAGCCGGCAAAACTGAGTGGTATTTATTTATAAATCGTGAAGCATACATTTTCCAGCTCTGGTCAAACGATCCACCCGAAAGATGTTTCACCAGAATATCAGTAGTGACTTTGAGATGATGAGACTTTGCGATTTGCATACAAATGTCCAAATCATAAAAATGGAAACCATCAAAGGTAATATCATCAAAACGGATCTGCTCGAAGAGACTTTTTCTGATTGCAAAGAAAAGCCCATCTACAGCCACCACCGGAGTATCCTCACTCTGCCAGTCAAAAACAGTAAGAAAATAACTGGAACCCTGATTTAATTCGTGTATGACCTGCCCCTTTATAAAGGGCCTTCCCGCCGCGACCCAAGAAGGATTGTCTGCGAAAAGGTATTGAGTCCCGGCAACTCCAATCAGGCCTAAAGATTCTTCACTGAATTTTTCTGTTAACTTCTGTGCCCATCCGCCTTCAACAAAAAAAACATCTTCATGCATAAATACCAGTATATCTCCAGTAGCTCTTCTTACACCCTCATTATAAGCGCTGCAGAGATTGTACCGGTTACTTCTATTATCAATTCTTATATATTCGGTTTCGCTGCCGGCTGTCTTTTGAACATTACGCTGATGAATATCCCAGGACAATTCTTTACGTGAGCAGGTAATTATGCTTATCATGGTAATAGCTTATAATTAGGAAAAAAAAAATACAACCTAATTCGGATGATTTCTTTGGTGAAGAAAACCGGCAGAACGGGAGATTAAAAACAGGAGATAAAGCCTGTTAAAAAGCTATTTTACAGGAATGTGTTTATTAAGCAATTCCATTAGGTCCGATTTTCTGAAGGGCTTACTCAGGCTTCCGGTGAACCCATATTTTCCTGGATCTGCCATAATGGGATCTTCGGCGTAACCACTGGATACAAAAACCGGTATTTCTGTATCAGTTTTTCTTATCTCTTTGACTAATTCTTTGCCTCCCATACCTGCGGGAATGGTCAGATCGACGATAATGGCCGAAAAGGGACTGCAGTTTAAGTCGTTTTTGTATAGTTTAAGTGCAGCACTCCCTTCACTTTCGCAAACTACACTGTATTTCATTGATTCCAGCATTGCCTTGACAGTTTTTAATATAATATCCTCATCATCTACCAGTAGTATTCGACCGTTAATCTGGTGAGAGACCGTATCAGTAGAGTTGCTGATGGAGAGGACATTTTCAGATGCTGGCAAAAAGATGTGAAAAGTACTGCCCTTGCCTGGTTCAGATTGTACTTCTATAGTTCCTCTGTGGCGATGAATGATGGAGTATGAAGTCGTCAGTCCCAAGCCGCTGCCCTTTTGCTTTGTGGTGAAAAAGGGATCAAAAATCTTGGGAAGGATTTCTTTAGGAATTCCTATTCCACTGTCTTTGAATGACACTTGTACATAGTTCCCGTTACTGAGGATAGGATGATTGTCACTGATAATTACATTCTTTGCAGAAATAAAGATGGTTCCACCCAAAGGCATTGCTTGCTGAGCATTAATAACGATATTGTCGATTACCTGGCCTATTTGGTTGGCATCATAATCACATGGCCAGATCTGTTGAGGAATTTCGGTTATACATGAAACATTGGATCCGCTTAATGCGAATTTGGCTGTTTCTTCTACAAATGGAAAGAGTGAACTGGTTTTGCGTACTGGTTCACCGCCTTTAGCGAATGTGAGTAATTGCTGAGTAAGTCCTTTTACACGTCCGATAGCTTTTAAAGCTTCTTTGAGATATTGATTTACCAATGGATTATTGGATTCATCACGCGCAAGTTCGATGTATCCAAAGATGCCGCTCATTATGTTATTGAAATCATGAGCAATGCCTCCAGCAAGGATTCCCAGTGATTCTAACCTCTGATTATTCTGGATAGCTTCCAATAGTCTTTCTTTTTCGGTAATATCACGAAAGACCAGTACGGTTCCGATTATTGAGCCATCCTTATCCTTGATTGGAGCACCGCTGTCTGCAATGAGTTTTTCCTGGCCATCTTTGGATATAAGAATGGTTTGGCTTGTCAATGCTTCCGTTTTTCTGTTCTGCAACACTTTCTGGACAGGGTTCTGACAAGGTTTACGGGTTGCTTCGTCAATGATATTAAAGACGGAATTGAGAGGCATGCCAAAACATTCACTCTGTTTCCATCCGGTTAGTTGCTCTGCTGCATGATTAATTAAGACGATCTTTCCTTCAGTATCGGTGGCAATCACACCATCAGCTATACTTCTGAGAGTGACAGAAAGGCGTTCTTTTTCTCTGGCTAATGCATCATTGGCTTTCTTATTATCGGTTATATCCAGTGCAGTAAAAGAAATCCCTCTAAAGAGGTGAGACTCATCTATTGGTGATGAAGATAAAAGGATATCTATAACGGTACCGTTTTTTCTCACCCATTGTGTTTCTACTGTGCTTATACCGGTTTGGGACATCTGTTTTTCACTGCTTTGTTCTACCCGTTTATATTCCAGAGCACTTGAATAGAAAAGCTGTGTACTGCGTCCTATGATATCGCATCGACCATATCCAGTCATTTCACAAAAACGCTCGTTGACTTCTATGATCTGGTTATTAATAATAAGGCCGATGCCAACCGGAGCAACCCTGAATATGCTTTTTAGCCTTGCTTCACGTTCAGTGAGGGCGATTTCAGTCAGTTTTCTTTCTGTGATATCCTGTATTGTACCAAACATTTTGATTGGTGATCCATTGCCACTGAATTCCAATTCACCCAAAGTATGTACCCATCGGAGTGTCCCATCGTTTTTTCTGATTATCCGGTATTCTTTGTTAAATGGATTATGTTTGTTTATCACATGATTATAAAGATAGTCAGACACTTCTTTTCTGTCTTCAGGATGAATCAGTTCCATCCATGATTCCATTGTTTTGTTGTAAGTTTCGTCAATTCCAAATACAATGTCAATCATTGGAGAATTGGTCCAATTGCTGGTCCAGATGTCAAAGATATAGTACCCCACAGAGGCAACCTGCTGAGAATGTAACAGAAGTGCTTCACTTCTTTTAACAGATTTCTCTATCTTCTTTCGCTCGGTTAAGTTAAAGGCTAATCCTTGAGTTCCAATACATTTTCCATCAGCAGTACTGATTATAGGGGATGCATCTATTATTAAATAAATTGTGTTTCCTGATCTGCTTATACATTCTGTTTCGTAGCCATTAAATGTTTCTCCGCCCAGAAGGGATGAAAAGAGGATACTATCTCTTTTGGCAATTTCTTTAGACTGAAAATCTGCCAGTGTTTTTCCTAAAATCTGATTTAATGGATAACCCAAGGCATTTTCCCAAGCAGGGTTAAGACAGGTAAACCTGCCTTCCTGGTCAGATTGCCAGAACAGATAATGCGATGATCTTACCAAACTGTCAAAAATCTGATTTTGAAATTCAGACTGATTGTTAAAAACGATTGATTCAGTTATATGCGGACTTGAAGTAAAGCTGTTTTTGGATACGGTAGACATGGATTATAGCTCCAGGCAGGGAATACAGATATAAGATTATCTGATAGAGGCTTTGACAAGTCATGTTTTAACAATAAAACCTGTATTTACACTGATTTACTGTAAGATAATTGATATAAACGGAATATGCAAGATATGCCAAAATCAGATAATTGGGGTATTATATAGCAGTCTATCAAAGCGAATTAAGCAACAGAGAAGAACAGAAAAATGAAAGTCGAGAGTGATAAAATATTTGATTATTTTTCTCATCGGATCTTAAAAGACCTAATTGTTGCAGGTGCAACCTGGCTTATTGTTGTTCCTGCAACAGATCTACAATTTATTACATTTACCTAAATTATTACTCGCGGTTTAAAAGATATTTTGCAGCCACCAATTCCAGTGTACCAGAGGGAGTATGTCCACTGATTAATTGATAAAGAATATCCATATCAGATTTCCAGACTATGTCTCCTGCTGCTATTATAGGTGTACTTCCAGATTTATACTCTGTAATCAGCTTTCCATCTTTTAAATAAAAAGACTGTTCTGCAATCCGTGTTTCAAAAGATAGGAGGGCTGCGGGAATCTCATTAGGCTTAAACCACAATTTGATCTCCCGTTCAGCTTCGCAATCGGTAGCAGAGGCATGAATCAGATTATCAATTCTCTGATCAATTACTGCACCTTCAGCATTTTTAACCGGTACCACTGCTCCCAGTGAACGAATACAACCTGGTTTTTGCTCTCTGGCATTGATTGGGTTTGTTGGACCAGCCAGATCGCGAATTTTCTGTACTGCATTTGGCCCCTGGTAAACGATGGCAATGACTTTTTGCTTTTGAGGCTGTTCAGGAAAATGGCTTTTACCTGCAATATATTCAAGTAATGATGGATAAAATGCTTTTCCCTTATGTTCTGCATAATGTTCTGCAGCAAGCATCTCTGTGACCTTTACAACTTTCATGCCTGCGAAATATAACCCGGTGTTAAATTCGGACAATATGCTGAATATATAACCAGTTGCGGAAATTTTCAGTGCATCAGGTTTGATTAAAACCAGGGATTGGGTATGATTTTCTTTTTGCATGAGCTGAATCTCCTTTTGCGATTTTTTTTTTAACAGAACTGCTTTTATCAAAGCAAGGTCAGGTCTGAATCATTGGACATTTCTGGTAAAATAAATCCTGAAAAATACTTATAAATAAATTAAGCATTAAAATGGAAAGAAACAGTTTCTATCTTTTGCAACTGAATGAAAAATCGATCTTAAGACTGTATAATAAATATCATGGAACTTATTTTTACATAAAAAATAGAGGAAGTGATGAAAATCAGAGAAAAATCCAAATTCGAATCAAGTTTTCGCAAAGAGAATGGTTATTATTTATTGGAGCTGAGGCTGACCAACTTGGATCAATTCTTTGAGACATTTGATCCTTCACCAATTCATAAAAAAGATATAAATGATGATGCTGAACGTTATATAGTTAATTCAGTAGAGGCATTTCCTTTAAAAAGTAAATTAAAGCTGGTTTTTTTCCTTCCAGAGGAGCATAATCAGGAAGCTTCACATGTATTGATTCCTGCTATCGAGAATTTCTTTGAATTTCAGGCTATGATGGCTTCCAGAGAGATCCGCTCTTTGTTACACGAAGGGAACATTTCGCTGTTACTGGGCTTTTTGTTTCTTATTATTTGTATAGGATCTGGTGCTGTAATTTCTCTTGTTTTGCATAATCATTTACGTGCAATAGTTCTTGAAGGTCTCAATATAATTGGATGGGTAGCCATGTGGCGGCCGGTTCAGATTTTTTTATATGATTGGTGGGCGTTATACCGAAAAAAAAAGATATATGAAAAGATCCGGGATATGCCTATTGAGATATGCGTGGAGTAGATTTTTCAGGTATTATTATTGTGATTCTTATCTTTGTTCGAGGCAGAAACTCCAGCTATATATCCGGTACTCCATGCGGCTTGAAGATTGAAGCCACCAGTGACTCCATCGATGTCAAGCACTTCACCTGCAAAAAATAAACCTGGGCAGATCCTGCTTTCCATTGTCTGAAAATCTATTTCGGACAATTTTACACCTCCACAGGTCACAAACTCGCTGCGGTTTGTATCTTTACCGCTAACTTCAAACTTGCACCTATACAGTAATTCCGCAAAATTGGATGCCTGTTTTCTAGAGAGATTTGCCCAGAGCAGATGCTGCTCACACCCGGCAGCTTCAGCTAATGAGTGCCACAATCGTGAAGGTAGTACAAAGGGGGAGAGTGCGTAAATTTTTCTTGGAGCAGCGCTCTTTCTCATCGAATTAATCTTATTTAGTATTTCATCTGTTTTTAAATCGGGCAGCCAGTTGATAATACAGGTAAAATGATATGCCTGTTCATAGAGCTCCCTTGCAGCAAATGAGGATAGCCGCAGTATAGCCGGCCCACTCAGCCCATTATGGGTGATAAGAATCGCTCCACGTTCCTGGCATTTAGTTGCTGCAACCGATACGATTGCATCCGGTATTGTTATTCCCGGCAGATTTTTGATTATGGGATCATTAATTACGAATGCAAAAAGTGAGGGAATCTGATTGTTTATTGTATGTCCCAAAGATTGGGCAGCAGTTATTCCATTTGAGCCTGGTGTGCCGCCAGTAGCGATTAAAAGACAATTACATTTAATTTTGCTCTGATCTGTTAAGGTAAGTTCAAATTCATTTGTCATTTCAAGTTTAACGGCTCTAAGGAGGCCAAGATTCAAAAAAATTTTAACGCCCACTAGGCGGGCCTGATCCAGAAGACAATCAACAATAGTATGAGAGTGATTTGACTGTGGGAATATTCTTCCATCTGCCTCCTGTTTCAAAGGTACACCTCTTGAATTAAACCATTTAACGGTGTCTTCCTGGCCAAATCGGTGAAAAACTGAAATGAGTTCTTTTCCGCCACGGGGATAATTGCTGCAGAATTGCCGCAGATTGGGTTGTGCATTTGTAAGATTGCATCTTTTTCCTCCTGAGAGTAATACTTTCTCAAGAAGATGGCTACTGCTTTCCAGAATTAATACTTCTGCGAGAGGATTTTGCTCTTTGCAGTTAATCGCCGCAAAAAAACCGGCAGCTCCTCCTCCAGCAATTACCACTTTCATTATTTCTGTA
This sequence comes from uncultured Fibrobacter sp., assembly GCA_964472925.1. Taxonomy (GTDB): domain Bacteria; phylum Fibrobacterota; class Chitinivibrionia; order Chitinivibrionales; family Chitinispirillaceae; genus JAAYPC01. Next base: position 20,671 of record CAYYNL010000051.1, read on the forward strand.
TTCCTGCTTTGATCAAAATTGGGATTAATTATTCCATCATTTTTAAAACCAAAATAAAAAATACGCCAATGATAAAGGCGGTAAAAAATAGGAGGTTTTCCATGAGATTTTGACTTCCTTTAATTTCAGGTATTAAATCCGAAGCAGCTATATATAAAAAGTTACCTCCAGCAAAAGGAAGTAAAAAACCGGTGTTAAAAGATTCTGAAAAATAGAAGCTTAGAATACCCCCAGGAATGATGGATAGGGCGGAAAGAAAATTAGCCAGCAATGCTTTTGGCCTTTTCCATCCACCATAGAGCAGAATTCCAAAATCTCCCAGTTCCTGAGGAATTTCGTGAACTGCTTCAATTAGTGCTGTAGTCAATCCGGCTCGGATATCTATAAGAAAAGATCCGCCTATGGCTAAACCTCCTATAAAATTATGAAGGCCATCAGCTATGAGTATCATATAAGTAACCGGTTTTTTCTTTGATTTAAGAGGAATGTGATGGTGATGCCAGTTGAGGATTTGTTCTATGAGAAAGAAAAGTGAAAAGCCGGTTAGCAGCCAGATGAAAATCTCTATTCTTATGCCACTTTCGATAAGCGATTCCACCAAAAGGTGCAAAAATGCTCCTCCCATTAATGTTCCGGCAGCAAAGGAGATTAAATACGGAAGTATTTTTTCAACCATGCTACTTTTAAATAAATAGCAGAGTGCTCCTATCCATGCAAGAAAACTGATCGCCATGGTTGAAATAAAAATATAGCCAAACAGCACCTTTAGGCAGCTCCGGATCAGTGTATTTTATTTCAGGTTTATAACTACAATTTTAATACCATTAACGAAACTGTAATAGGTTACTGCAATATTTTGAACGTAGCCTTTATCTAATGATTCTGTTTACGGCTTAGACATGGCTTATATTTCTCTAACCTATATTAGTAAATGATTTGGAAAAAAAAAAGGAGAACTGATCAAAATGGCTGAGAAGTGGAAAATACTCTTTGACATGTTTTGCAGTTTTTTAAAGATCGGCACCTTTACTATTGGTGGTGGTTATGCGATGCTTCCTCTGATAGAACAGGAGTTTGTGGACCGTAAGGGATGGGTCTCCAAAGAGGAAATTGTGAATATTTTAGCAGTATCTCAATCTATGCCTGGGGTGATAGCCATTAATGCCTCTTTGTTTGTGGGCTATAGAATCGGGAAAATTAAAGGCGCTTGCATAGCTGCTGGAGGCATGATTTTACCATCATTTTTCATCATACTCTTGATAGCTGTTTTCTTTAATCAGTATAGATCAATTGCAGTTATCCAGGATGCATTCAGTGGAGTCAGGGCTGGTATAACGGCATTAATTTTATTTACTGCTATCAGACTGGCCAGATCTGTAATTAATTGCAGATCTGATTTGTTAATTGCAGCAATTTCCTTTTTACTGATAGCGCTTTTTGAGATCCACCCAATCATTGTGCTTCTTTTTTCTGCTTTGGCTGGATTAGTTCTATTCCGGATGGGGAAAAGATGATTATAATTTCTTTATTTCTGGTGTTTTTTAAAATCGGACTTTTTTCACTGGGAGGTGGATATGCGATGATCCCTCTTATACAGACAGAGATGCAAAATGCGGGTTGGATAGACACCAAAGAGTTTGCAGACATAGTCTCGATTTCACAAATGACACCCGGACCGATTGGAATAAATGTAGCAACCTATGTTGGTTTTCGGACCGCAGGAATTCCAGGTTCAATTTGTGCAACAATGGGAGTTTTTCTTCCCTCGTTTCTGTTAATTATGATGGCAGCCTCTTTTTTGGGGAAATTCAGAGAAAACCAGATAGTAAAAGCTATATTTTCAGGTATCAAGCCGGCTACTATCGGGTTAATATTTATTGCAGCTCTATTTTTTGCCCAGATTTCGGTTTTCAGTTCATCTTTAGGGCTGGAAAATGTGGGGCGTTTTCTTTTAGCTAAAAAGGTCGAGTCTCCATTTAGCTTTAAACTCAATACTAATGGTCTTATAATTTTCCTGTTGATATTTTTGGGAATTACCCGTTTGAGGCTCTCTGCAATACTTGCGATTCTTATTTCTGCAATGCTGGGTATACTTTTATTCTGAAATAGTATCGGTTAATTTAGACAAAAAATTATTAAAAAACAGCTTGGAATTTAATTTCAGACCTGAAAGCCCAAATCACAAATCTTAAACTCCAATCGAATTTGAATTTGTATGACTTGCTTGACATAATAAGTTTAGCTTCCTTTGTTTATCGATCAAGAGCTTTCTTGGCTATATCACTTTGTAGACATGCTTATTCAGTCCACTATAGCAGATTACTGCGGAGGACTGGCCCAAAAAACTTCAGGGTCGATAGAATAAAGGGTACTATGCGATTCATGCCAATGAATTCTTAAGAGATTTTCTATACTCTCATTTGTTATCAGGCAGATTGAGATTGTATAGGTTATACTGATTGCGGGAAGTAGTTGACAGTAGAAGAATGCCGTTCTGATAAATCTTACCATTTCTGTTCATTCTGAAATAAATGTTAGGAATTATTCTTGCTTCGCTTATTTGTCAGCTATATAAAAACACTTCGTTTTTCCATATAGGTATAGTATATGACACAAACCAGCCGAGTAATTTGGGCAGACCTGCTTAAAATATTGGCGATTTATGGGGTGATTATAATCCATAGTGCGGCACCATATCTGGTGCAATATGATAAAAGAGAAGCATATTGGTGGGCTGGTAATCTGTACGATTCATTATACCGCTGGTGTATTCCGATATTTTTCATGCTAAGTGGTTTTTTCATTTTGGAGCAGGTTCAGAAAGAATCGGTCAGACATTTTCTTCTGAAGCGGTTTAAACGGATTTGTGTTCCTTTTTTTTTCTGGAGTGCACTTTATTTTTTATGGAGAGTATCGGTTAATAAAGAGCAGATTTCTTTGTTTGAAATGCTGCATTTGTTTATCAAAGAACCGGCTTACTATCACCTATGGTTTATTTATACGCTTATAGGGCTCTATTTTCTCTCTCCTTCCATCGGTATATATCTGAAACATGCTTCTAAAGGAAACATACGCTTTTTCCTTGTGACTTGGTTTATTTTTGGCTCACTTTTGCCAACTGTTGAATCTCTTTTCAGTATTGAAGCATATCTGTCAATTGCTACCCCAAGCTCCATTTTCTATTACGCCGGTTATTTTATGTTAGGATATCTCTTGAAAAATGTACATATAGAAGGAAAATGGTTGATCTTAGCTGTGCTCTTTTTTATAACAGCCTTTTTTTTCACAGTATATGGTACATATTATCTGACTAACTTAAAAGACGGCCTTATTAACGAAGTCCTTTATGAATATTACAGCGTAAATGTGTTAATAATGTCTATTCCGGTTTTTCTGATAATTAAGAGTATCAGATGGCCAGATGTTTTAATTCAATGTAAAACTTTGAACTTTTTTTTCCATTCGCTGGCACTTTGCATTCCTGGTATTTATCTGGTTCATGCAATAATTATTTCCGTATTTAAAGGGAATCTGTTAGAGTTTATTACCATTGATACAGCATTTAATCCCTGGATAGGAATTCCATTGTTTGCCACTTTAGTATTGATAGTCTCTTTTTGTGTAGTATATATGATAAAGCAGGTACCTGGTTTAAAATCTCTGGTACCATAATAAACCAACATGCATGGATTAAATTATGTACAAATCAAGCAGAGTTTTTTTTACAGCAATATCTTTATTGAGTTTTTTAGGTGGGGCAGGGTATGCTGAAAAATTGATAAATCAGCAATCCTATAAAACATTTTACCGTCTTGCTGGTTCACCTGTTATGAAAATGTCAAAAGACTCGGCCTGGAGAACCACAGTGCCTCAGATTAGGCACATAAAAATTAGGTCAACGATGGATGGATCTTTACAGCCAGCATTGTTCTACAATTCCGGTTCCGACAGAAAAAAGCCTTTACTGATTGCGTTACACAGTTGGAGCGCCGACTATCAGCATCATTACAGTATTCCATTTGGCATTTGGGCTTTTGTTAATGACTGGGTTTTTATTCACCCGAATTATCGGGGGGCTTTCACAAATAAAAGTGCCACTGCTTCCGAGCTTGCTTTGCAAGACATTCTTGATGCTTTGAATTATTCATTAAGTCATGCCAAAATAGATTCAAACAGAGTTTATATAACTGGTTTTTCGGGTGGTGCCATGGTTACTCTGATTATGGTGGGTAAATATCCACAGCTTTGGGCAGGAGCGGCGGCCTGGGTACCGGTATATGATTTGGCCAAGTGGTATCAGGAGTTACCAAAGAACAGATATAACTATGCTGTTCATATTCGCAATTCATGCGGTGGGCCGCCGCTTGAAGGTTCGATCAGTTTTCAGGAGTGTCAGAAAAGAAGCGCCAGCAGTTACCTGAAAAAAGCATACGGGAAAAAGGTTCCGGTTTATATTGCTGCAGGCATAAATGATAATTTTGTTAAGCCATCACATTCGATAATGGCTTTTAATGATTTGGCAGAAAAAGAAGATCGTATTTCTTTATGCGATATAGAATATATCGATACGTACAGGAAAATTCCAGATAATCTGAAAACTTCCTTTCAGGACAGTTTTTTTACAGATGTGGGTTTACCACTGCTTTTTGAACGTAAATCAAATACAGTGATCCTGAAAATATTTAAAGGAAAGCATGACATAATATTTAATGCAGGCCTGTATTGGTTAAGCAGGCAAAGGAAATAGGTTAGAATTCGGTGATGCAAAGAGTCAGGAATCAAAAAAATTCCTGACCTGGCCATTTTGGGCAGAAAAGAAAAAAATCACATTCTGGAAGGCATGATATTGAGACCATCCCAGGCCCGAATCAGTTTTCCAATGCGGTTCCATCTTATCTTCATAGGCAACTGCCAGAATGGTGTTTCTTTGTCCAGAGAGAAATAGAGAATAAATGCCTTTGCTTTAATGAAATTGCGATTAAGATAGCCCCAATATCTGGAATCCAGCGAATTATCTCTGTTGTCACCCATCATAAAATAGTTATCATATTTGACTTTATATTCGGTCACCGGTTTTCCATTCATGAATAGAACATAACGGAATTCTGCAGTGTCAGATGGAAATGCTGATTTTATGTATTGCAGGTAGTAGTTGATTCTAACCCAGTTGTCAATTTGGTTGAGATTGAAATATTCTTTACTACCATTAATGGGATTTTGATATATCACTTTGTTTTCATGCAGGTCTGAAAGGGATACATTGATTCCATT
>CAYYNL010000052.1:0-17613 GCA_964472925.1 uncultured Fibrobacter sp.
ATCAGATACTTAGCAATTTATGTTTTTTTTAAATATAGATCGAACAAAAACGAAATTATCTGTTATGGTTGCAATGCTTATTTATTCAATTTATATTCAGGTTTTTCAGGCATTGCTCTCATGTAGTACTTAGGAAAGGGCTATTTTAGCGCTTAAAATAGAATAACAGTCATTAACATTTACATCATACAGGGGATTGCCGATGGAACAAAAAATCCAGGAACTGACCAATAAGATATACCAGGAAGGTGTTGAAAAGGGTGAGCAGCGCGCTCGTCAACTGGTTTCTGAGGCTGAGACTAAGGCAGCAGGGATTTTGGCAGAAGCCAAAGCACAGGCAGAAAAGATTTTATTGGAGGCTCAGAATCAGGCTGCAGAATTGAAGAGAAACACTGAAGCTGAATTGAAACTTTCCGGAGCCCAGGCAGTTTCTGCCGTAAAGCAACAGCTTTTGGAAATGATTACAGCCAAGGTTATTGAGGGAGGAACTTCGGGAGCATTATCTGATCCCTCAACCGTAAAAGAGCTTATTCAGTCGGTACTTAAGAACTGGAAACCAAATGATGGAACCACCCCAGCGCTGGAGGTTTTGCTTCCTGCCCAAAAACAGCAGGAATTTGCTGCTGCATTTGAGAAAGGCGCATCCGATCTTCTTAAAAAAGGCATAAAGATCAATTTTTCTAAAAGCATAAAAGCCGGTTTCAGAATCGGGCCGGTAGATGGTGCTTATCGGATCAGTCTTACCGATGAGGATTTTCAGGAATTTTTCAAGGAATACCTGCGTCCCAGAACACGTCAATATCTGTTCGGGGAATAGACTATGGGTAATAACTATTACTTTCTGGTAGCTGGTTTACCTGATCTTATTCTTGATGAAGGGAAAAACGCTCCTTCTTTTTCAGAGTTTGTAGCGGAGCTGCAAGAGCAAATCTCTTCGGGTGATCTGGAATTACTCCACTGTATCCGCTTACCACTGGACAACAGTAATTTAATTACAGTTCTTCAGAACTCGAAAAGGGAGTTTGATCCAAGGGGCAATTTCACTAGAGATGAAATTACTTCTGCCATAAAGAATGGAGATGGCCTTCCGGAATATATGTTAAGGTTTCTGGAGGCATATAAGGAAAACCGCCTGCCTTCTTCACCGCTGATAGCAGAAGACCAGCTCAACAGTTTTTTCTATGAACAGATGATCTCTCATCCCAATCAGTTTATCAGGGAATGGTTTACTTTTGAACTTAATCTGAGAAATCTGATTGCCGGTATCAACAGCCGCAAGGGATTGGAGCATTTCGATGCATTGGCCTCGGAGAGGGAACGGGCAACTGCTTCGGTTTTAATTGTGGTGAATGATGAGGCGGAGATGATTCTTCGTTCAAATGCTCCTGATTTTGGCCTCTCATCTCAACTTCCCTGGGCAGAACGGGTAATAAATCTTTCCCGCTCAACTCTTCTGGAGTTTGAAAAAGGGATCGATCTGTTACGCTGGGATATGCTCAATGAGTTGACCGCCTTTTCCTATTTCGGCATAGAAACGATCATAGCTTTTTCTCTAAAGCTTATGATGGTTGAACGATGGAAAAAACTGGATGCGCAGACTGGTAAAGTGATTCTTGAGAGGCTTGTGGAAGAACTACAGGCTACTTATTCTGTTCCGGCAGACTTTTAATTTATTAATAATGAAGTAAAACCGATTGCAAATATAGTGGAGGAAAACACATGAGTACCAAAGGGAAAGTGGTTGGTATAGTAGCCAACCTGGTCACTATTGAAGTGGACGGGCCGGTTGCTCAAAATGAGATCTGTTATATCGATCTTAAAGGAACCAGGCTGATGGCTGAAGTAATTAAGATCGTAGGGAAAAATGCATACGTTCAGGTTTTTGAAAGTACTCGTGGGCTTTACGTAGGCTGTGAAGCAGAGTTCACCGGAAGGATGCTGGAAGTGACTCTGGGGCCGGGTATGCTTTCCAAAAACTATGATGGTCTTCAGAATGATCTTGACAAGATGGAAGGAGTTTTCCTCAAACGCGGTCAATACACCTTCCCCCTGGATGAGCAGAAAATCTGGCATTTCAAACCTCTGGTCAAAGAGGGCGATTCAGTAAGTGCTGCAGACTGGATAGGAAGTGTCAGGGAGAACTGGTTTGATCACAAAATAATGGTCCCCTTTGATTTTCAGGGTTCTGCCGTTGTCAAATCAATCTGTCCCGAGGGTGATTATACCATAAACGATACCATTGCGGTGATTGCTGATGCAGAAGGAAACGAACGAAATCTTACCATGATCATGAAATGGCCGGTCAAAATGGAGATCAAGTCTTACAAAAGTAAACCGCGTCCTTTCAAATTAATGGAAACCGGTATTCGCACTATTGACACACTCAACCCAATAGCTGAAGGCGGTACAGGATTTATCCCGGGACCTTTTGGTTGTGGAAAAACAGTATTGCAGCATGCGCTTTCCAAATACGCCGAAGCAGATCTTATAATAATTGTTGCCTGCGGAGAGCGTGCCAATGAGGTGGTGGAGATTTTCAATGAATTCCCCGAACTTGATGACCCCAGAACCGGAAGAAAGCTCATTGAACGTACAATTATTATTTGTAATACTTCAAATATGCCGGTGGCGGCCCGTGAAGCCAGCGTTTATACAGGGATGACCATCGCGGAGTATTACCGTATGATGGGGTTGAAGGTACTGCTCAATGCAGATTCAACTTCCCGATGGGCCCAGGCACTTCGTGAAATGTCAAACCGTATGGAAGAGCTTCCGGGACCAGATGCTTTCCCCATGGATTTACCGGCCATAATCGCTAATTTCTATTCACGCGCCGGGTATGTCAACCTTAACAATGGTAAATCCGGTTCGATCACCTTTATAGGAACGGTAAGTCCTGCTGGTGGTAACCTTAAAGAGCCGGTCACCGAATCCACAAAAAAGGCCGCGCGCTGCTTTTATGCATTGTCTCAGAACCGTGCAGACAGCAAGAGATATCCAGCGGTTGATCCTATTGACAGTTATTCAAAGTATCTGGAATATCCTGAAGTGGTGGAGTATCTTGATAAGACTATCGAGAAGGGTTGGGTGGACAAGGTAATGAAACTCAAGGACATCCTTCTTAGAGGTAAAGAAGCACGGGATCAGATCAATATTCTGGGTGATGATGGTGTGCCTCTGGAATATCATATAACTTTTAATAAATCGGAAATCATAGATTTTATCATTCTTCAGCAGGATGCATTCGATAAAGTCGATTCCTCCTGTTCTATTGAGCGGCAGCGTTATCTGGTAAATCAGGTACTTGATATCTGTGACAGTGAGTTTAACTTCGAAAGCTTTGAAGAAGTCAGCACTTATTTCAAACGGGTCATTAACCTCATGAAACAGATGAACTATCAGGAATTCAAAAACGAAGCCTTTAACAAGATGGAAAAACAGCTTGAAGAGTTATTGGCTGAAAGAAGAGTAACTGAACTTGAAACCCAGGTGGCCGGTTAAAGAGGAGAAAAGATGAAAACCAAAGCATTTCAGAAAATCTATACACATATTGAAAATGTCACCAAGGCCACTTGTACAATACAGGCTGAAGGAGTCACCAATGACGAGATGGCTTTTGTGGATGGGCGTCCTGCACAGGTGGTGAAAATTGCAGGTAATAAAGTGACATTGCAGATTTTTCCTGGTACTCAGGGGATCGCTACAGATGCCGAAGTGGTTTTTCTGGGTAAACCACCCACACTAAAAGTTTCTAATGAGTTAAAGGGGCGTTTTTTCAATCCTTATGGACAGCCCATTGATGGTGGTCCTGAAGTGGATGGAAAAGAGGTGGAAATTGGAGGCCCTTCTGTGAATCCGGTACGTCGCCAGCAGCCTTCAGAACTTATCGCTACCGGAATCGCCGGTATCGATTTGAATAATACCCTGGTTACCGGTCAGAAGATTCCCTTTTTTGCTGACCCGGATCAGCCCTTTAATCAGGTGATGGCTACCGTTGCTCTTCGTGCAAAGGCAGATGTCATTATTCTGGGTGGCATGGGTATGAGCAATGATGATTACCTCTACTACAAAAGCCTCTTTGATAATGCAGGTGCTCTTGACAGGATTATCGCTTTCGTTAATACAACCGAAAATCCGCCTGTAGAAAGACTTCTGGTTCCGGATATGGCCCTTACTGCTGCAGAATACTTTGCAGTTGAACAAAAGGCCAAGGTCCTGTGTCTTCTTACCGATATGACACTCTATGCGGATGCGCTTTCGATTGTGTCAAACCGTATGGATCAGATTCCCTCTAAAGACAGCATGCCCGGATCTCTCTACAGCGATCTGGCAAAGATTTATGAAAAGGCTGCCCAGTTTCCAGATGGTGGTTCTATCACTATCATTGCAGTTACTACTCTTTCAAGCGGTGATATTACTCATGCGATTCCTGATAACACCGGTTACATCACAGAAGGGCAGCTTTATCTGCGTCGTGATACCGATATTGCAAAAGTCATCGTTGATCCTTTCAGAAGCCTTTCCAGGCTAAAACAACTGGTAATCGGAAAGAAAACCAGAAAGGATCATCCTCAGGTGATGAATGCTGCAGTGCGGCTTTACGCCGATGCTGCAAGTGCCAAAACCAAGCAGGATAATGGATTTGATCTTACTGAATATGATCGGCGTACCCTTGATTTCGCCCGTGAATACAGCCGCCAGCTTCTGGCAATCGATATCAATGTGGAAGTTGAAGAGATGCTTGATACTGCCTGGAGACTTTTCGGGAAATACTTTTCCAAAGATGAGGTGGGTATTAAGAGTGAACTTATGGATACTTACTGGCCAGCTTGATATATGAAATAATTATGTAAGTTACCTAAGAGGTGATAATGGCGCTGAAATTTCAATACAATAAAACCTATCTCCAGCAGCTTAACAAAGGATTGAAAGTGCGTGAGAACGCATTGCCTACTCTGGTAGCCAAGGAATCTGCTTTACGGCTTGAAGTAAAGAAAGCCAGAGAGCAATCGGAAGCTATCGAACAGGACCTGAAAAAACGTTACGCTGCGCAGGAGGAAAGCTACAGACTGTGGACTGAAATACCTGGTGACCTTCTAAGGGTGACAGATGTGAATATAGAGATCAAAAAGATCGCCGGTGTAAAGACACCTGTTTTACGCAATGTCTCCTTCGATGTAAACCGGTACAGTGCGTTTTCCCAGGCTGCCTGGGTTCCTTGTGGAATAGAGATGCTTAAAGAACTGGCCAGTCTGAAAATAAGTCTGGAACTGGCCAGGAAAAAAGTTCAAATCCTGGAATATGCCCGTAAGAAAACCACTCAAAAGGTAAATCTGTATGAAAAAGTACAGATTCCGGAATACAAGGAGGCGATCAGGAAAATCAAACGTTTCCTGGAGGATGAAGAAAATCTGTCCAAGTCTTCACAGAAGATTCTTAAAATGAAATTAGCCCAGGCGGAGGCAAACTGATGATTGTAAAAATGAAAAAACTCGAACTGCTTCTTTTTTATAAAGAACGTGAGCAGTTTCTGGAATCATTACGAACGCTGGGTGTGGTTCATGTGGTAGAAAATCTCCAGAAAGAGGGAAATAATCATATTCAGGAGTTGCAATCGATTCTGCGTCTGTGTGAACGGGTTGAAAGAAAGCTTAACGCTATCAATAGTTCTAAAGATGCTACTGCTGCTTTCCCCTCAAATATGGACGCCACTGCAGTATTAAAGAGGTTTGAAGAGCTGGAGATTGAGCGGGAGAAAATCAATCAGGAGATAGCGGTTTGCACAAAAGATCTGCTTTTACTGCAGCCATGGGGACAATTTGATCCGGCATCAATAAAGAAACTGACAGATTCTGGAATTAAGATCCGCTTTTTATCAATGCCTGTAAAACGTTACGATGCTCTGGATCTTAAAGAGCTGCCCATCAGGGAAATAAGCCGTACCAATGGTCAGGTTAATTTCGTTGTTGTGGAATACGCTCAACATCTTGATCTGGATGCAGAGGAGATTCATCTTCCAGAGATTTCCATTAAAGATCTGAAAGCAAAGCTGGCTCAGTTAGAGCAAAAGGGGAAACAGATTGATGAACAGCTAAAAGAGCTGGCAGCATCTGCAGATACGGTTCATAAATACAGCCTTCAGATCTCTGATCAGTTGAATTATGAAAAGGCAAAAGAAGCGATGGCTTCAGAGGCTGATGGCAAGATACTGCATATGTCAGGGTGGTTTCCGTTTGATCGGGAAAAGGAGATAAAAAAGTTTTTCGATAGTCATACGGTTTATTATTCCATTCGTGATCCATTGCCTGATGAGGATGTACCTGTAAAACTCAGGAATTCAAAACTATCTAAGCTGTTTGAACCAATTATCGGAATTTATTCTCTTCCTGATTATCTGGAACTTGACACTACCCCATTTGTGGCACCTTTTTTCAGTATCTTTTTTGGTTTGTGCCTGGGGGATGCAGGATATGGGATGATTTTGTTGATCGGTGCACTTTTAGCCCGATCAAAAGTCCAATCCAAATTAAAGCCGATTCTCTCTCTTGTAGTGATTCTGGCTTTGTCCACCGTTGTCAGTGGTTTCCTTTTAAATAGCTTTTTTGGATACTCCATTTTTGGTGGGTCCGATGTGAAGGGAATTATCGCAACCTCGGATTTCAAAAGGTTTGCACCGCTTGCTCCTTTTATGACCGATAAGGGACAGGTTTTTCCGGGCATGGGGCTGGCTATTGTTCTTGGTTTTTTACAACTGCTTTTCGGGATGGCTATGAAATCCTATATTGGTGTAAAAAACGATGGGTTGGCCAGTGGGGTACAGCCGGTTGCATCGATGATGATGATTATCGGAGGGATAATCTGGGCTACTCATGCGAATTTTCTCAATCTGGGTTTTCCCACGTTTGAAGTGGGCCCGCTTAAAATTGGAACGATGGTTTTGGCCGTGCCCTTAATCCTGGGTAAAGTGCTGTTCTTTGTTGGCATTGCTCTCTTTCTGCTTTTCAACAATGTTGATAAGAAAATCTTTGTTCGCCCTCTGATAGGATTGTATGAATTTTACAATTTCGCATCAGGTCTGCTGGGTAATATTCTTTCATATCTGCGTCTTTTCGCTGTAGGGCTTGCAGGAGGTTTACTGGGAGCAGCATTTAACCAGATCGCTTTTTTAATGATTACGACACCGGATGGAACTGTCAATTATAGGTCTGTGGGTATTGTAGGGACAATTATTGTGCTGATTTTAGGGCATTCGTTGAATATTGCCTTATCCTTGATCAGCTCCTTTGTACACCCTCTCCGTTTAACCCTGGTCGAGTTTTACGGAGCAGTCGGTTTCAAAGGCGGAAGTAAACCTTACAAACCATTTGCAAAAGTTGAACAATTAAACTAATAACATATATTTCAGGGAGGTTGATGATGGGTTATATTCTTGCACTGATTGGCATGGGTTTGATGGTAGGAATGGCAGGTGCCGGTTCTGCTGTCGGCCTGGTTGTAGGAGGTTCATCGGTTTTGGGTATGATAAAGAAAAAGCCGGAGGCATTTGGTAGTGGAATGATCCTTTCTGCTCTGCCGGCTTCACAGGGACTTTATGGCTTCGTTGGATTTATCATGTATTCGGGTGTGGTTAATCCCAATCTTACTCTTTTCCAGGGGGCTGTAGTACTTGGTGCCGGATTGGCAATGGCTCTTTCTTGTTTCATATCTGCAATTTATCAGGGTAAACTCTGTGCTCATGGAATCACAGCGATAGGTCAGGGTCATAATGCTTTTGGTAATACCATGATTTTGGCGGCTTTCCCCGAACTCTACGCTATTCTTTCTCTGGTTGCCGCAATTCTTATGCAGAACCTGATGAAACTGTAATAAAAAATATTCTTTAAAAGACGAAGATCTGAAAAAGACTTCGTCTTTTTTTTCCTATGAATTTACGATTATCTACCGAAGAATAAAAAACATAGGGTCGAATACAATGCCCGATTCTTCCAATCCATTTTGCCGAATCCTCGAGTTCCATGTCATTTCGACATGTCTTCTGGGGAAAAATCTTATAGCATCATACTTATTTTTTCCCGTAATATGATTAGACAATTTAGCGATACAGAGATTTGAACCTAAAAACCGTAACTGCGGAAATTAGGTTGAATAATTTTTAGCAGAAAACATTCCAAAAAGACTCCCTAAAAGATAAGCTTATGGAAGAGAGGAAGAAAAAGCTGTCTCCAGTTCATCCAGGTAAAATTTTGCGCATGAATTTATCGAGCTTATTAATCAACAATGTTCCAGCAAGTAGAATTGATGAAATCGTACTGGGGAAAAGAAGTATTACAGCAGAACATGGCATTAAGACTGGCCATATATTTAATAATTCTCCTTAATTCTGGTTGGGTTTGCAAATGTAGTACGATCTGGACATAACTGAAGAAAGAAATGAAGGAAAAATTAAAAACGAAATAATATACCGAACTGAAGTGTAACTTAAATCAGATTAAAGGTTTTTTTGAAAAAAAATCAAAGAAGGAAAAACGTACTCTCTTATCCCCTGATATGGTGCTTCAGTACCTATTTCGCTGAAGGTCTCCCTTATTCCATTATCAGAACCGTCTCATCATTCTTTTTCCGTACCATGAATGTAAGCCTGGACTCCATTGGGCTTACCTCATTTTTCGGCCTTCCCTGGGTATTGAAATTTTTCTGGGCACCCCATATCGACCAATTTGTGACCAAAAAGAGGTGGTTATATGTTACGCAGGGAATATTGGCGGTCCTTTTTCTGTTATGTGGTTTTTTAATTCCGTTTTCATGGAGTGTGCAGGCTGTGGCGGTGATTTTCATGATAGGAGCTTTTGTTGCGGCCACCCATGATATCGCTATCGATGGCTATTATATAGTTGCTCTCAATAGCGATGATCAGGCAAAGTATGTGGGATTAAGGGTCCTTGCCTATCGGTGTGCACTGATGGCTGGCAGTGGAATTATTGCTTCGGTGGGGGTGAGGGCAGGATGGATGAATGCGTTTTTACTTGCAGGAGTTCTGCTTGGTTTGTTGACAGTTTATCATACGGTGTTTTTACCTGAATGTCAGACTGTTCAGTATCCCTTAAAACAGTTAATTTGTACTGTATTAAATGTAAAATCCATGGCAGTGGTGAGTGCGATTGTACTGGTGGTGGTGACATTGCGAGCCACAGTAAACTCCAATTTTTACAATCAATTCAAAAGTACAGTTCCTCTGTTTGAACAGCTTAACTTTCCGGCATGGATTAACATTTTTCTTTTTGGCTCTCTGTTCCTTGCTGCAATGTACAGAAAAAGAATTACTGCCAAGTTACTGAAGAATCCCAAGGCCTATTATGCCAGGGCATTTATTTCCTTTTTGGAACAGGAGAAAATAGCTGTTCTGTTAGCATTTATAGTGCTATTACGCACCGGAGAGATTTTGCTCAGCAATATGGTATCCCCTTTTATAGTGGATTGCGGACTGAAGGAGCATTTTGGGTGGTTAACAGCTCTGGTCGGTTTGCCCTGTTCGATCGGTGGAGCGTTATTGGGTGGTTTTCTTATTTACCGTTATTCACTCAGGAAGATGATCATACCGTTTCTACTGCTGCAGAACGGGACCAATCTTCTTTACATGTGGCTTGGTTTCGATTTTCAGGAGATTATAGCCAGAAATGCCATTATAGCAGAGCCGGTATTTATGAGGATTACCAATCTGATAAAGTTTGCTTCCGTGCATGGGTTTGATCAGTTTGCCGGAGGATTGGGGACTTCGGTACTGATGACGTTTCTGATGAGGATGTGTAAAGGGGAATATAAAGCAGCTCATTATGCGATAGGATCGGGGCTGATGAATCTAAGCGGGATTTTTGCGGGGGCATTGAGCGGATTGATAGCATCGAGACTTGGTTATGGCTGGTTTTTCGGGATAAGTTTTCTGGCGGCTATTCCTGGTATGGTATTAATTATTCCACTGATGAAAACGATAAATGAGGATTAAGCTTAGGAAGGTTGCTTTATGGCACGTTTATTGTTGCGCTTAGTATAGAAGAGCTGTCCAGTATCTGAAACTGGGGGTAGTAAAAATGTTTCGTAGTGCCAAGGGTTGTTACAATATGGCAGTGGAAGCAGCCGATGGGATAGTGGGTAAGGTGGAGCAGTTTCTTTTTGATGATCAGAACTGGGCCATTCGTTATTTGGTGGTAGATATCGGCCCCTGGATATTGGGAAAGCGGGTGCTTTTGTCACCTGCATCAATAGTAGAAACCAGAATAGAGAAGATAATGGTAAAAAACACCAAAGAGCAAATCCAGAACAGTCCCACTATTGATACAGCCAATCCGGTTTCTCGCATAGAAGAACTGCGTTTACATAATTATTATTCCTGGCCTTTTTACTGGGTTTATCCAGAAGATTATAATTCTCTGGGTGCTGCTCTTTATCCTGGTCTGACTAGACCTTATGCGTATCAGCCGCTTGAGGACGATTCGGCGCTGGCCGAAAAATCATTGCAAAAAGAAAGTGAGCTGGAGGAAGAAGCTCGCAAGTCCCATCTTCGGGAGACCAAAGAGGTGGTAGGATATTCTATTCAGGCGACAGATGAACAGATAGGGCATCTGGAGGATTTTATTTTGGATGACGTTCACTGGGTGATTCGTTATCTGGTCCTTGAAACCAGAAATATCCTGCCGGGTAAACGTGTATTGATAGCTCCTCAGTGGACAAAGGGCATAGACTGGAACGAGGCTTTGGTATATGTAGAATTTGACAAGGAAACCATTAAAGACGGGCCTGAGTATGATCCTTCGATTCCTTTGACCCGCGATATGGAAAAACGGCTTTATAACTATTATGAACGTCCTAAATACTGGGAAGAGACAGCAGAATAAATAAATCTGGTACCGATGTCCGGGAACTATATGAATATTCTTCACAGAACCCATTTTAACAGCGAGCCGCTTCTGTTTGCTGCCTGGACCGGGGCGGGAAATGTGGGCATTCTCTCAATGGATTATCTTCGAAGAAAACTGGATTGTCATCTTTTTGCCCAGATAGATATGAGTCAGTTTATCACTCCCGATTCTATTGTAGTCAATTCCGGTGTTGCACATTTTCCAGATACTCCTCAAAGCGTTTTCTATCACAATCATAACCCAGATCTTATAATCTTTGAAAGCAATGCACATGCTGGCGGTGTTTATGATGTAGAGGTGATGCGGGCTATTTTGGAATTATCCAAAGAACTTAAAACTCCCAGAATCTATACTGCCGCAGCGCTTCCTCAGTCGATGAGTCATCTGGATCAGCCCAGAGTCTTGTATGCCTGCAATAATCCGGGGTTAAAAGGAGAGCTTGAGAGCAGGGGACTGGAAGCCATGCCTGATGGCGTAATCAGTGGACTTAATGGATTATTGCTGGGTTTTGCAGGTGCAAGAGGGATCGATGCAGTTTGTCTTTTGGCCACGATTCCTGCATATGCAGGTACTCTTACTTATCCCAGAGCTGCATTGTCCATTGTTACAAAGCTGGCAGAAATAACTGGAGTGGATATTGATTTCTCTGAACTTGAGCATGACATTGAGTTGGCAGATCCGATGTTTAGGCAAATAGAGGAGAAAATTAAAGAGTTTTTCTCTGCTGGGGTCTTTGAAGAGGAACCGGAAGTTCCCGGTGTGCAACGGGAGGACGTGCCAAAATATGTGATGGATCGAATAGAAGTTATGTTCAAAAATGCTGCTCACGATCACTCCAAGGCGCAGGAACTCAAAAAAGAATTGGATAAATGGGGATTATATAAATTGTATGAGGATAGGTTTCTAGATCTTTTTGAATAGTTCTTTCTCACCCTCTTCCAAATAAAATTGTCAATTCCTTCAGTTTATTTTGAATCTCACTAGTGATTGCTTCTTCCTTGTAGCGCCATCGCCAGTTGTTTTTTCTGGTTCCAGGAGTGTTCATCCTTGCTTCAGAGCCATATCCCAGAATATCCTGCAGAGGAAATATCACCATGTCTGCCGCAGATTGCATAAGTAATCGGATTGCTTTCCAGTTGATTATTTCTGAGCCGGCTTTCATACCCAAATAATGAAGCAGATTCTGGCGTTCCTGTTCTGAGCAGTCCTGTTGGTACCATCCTCTGATGGTGTTGGTGTCGTGAGTACCTGTGCAGGCCATACAGTTTTTTTCATAGTTGTGGGGTAGATAAGGGTGATTGGGGTTGAGCTTTTCAAAGGAAAAAAGGAAAACTTTAGTTCCCGGAATCTGGAAACGGCTCATTGCTTCCCGAACATCCGAAGTTATGGTACCCAGATCTTCAGCAATTACCGGAAAGCAGAAAAAGTGCTTGAAAACGGTATTAAAAAAGTCATCTACCGGAACACTTTGCCAGCTTCCACCTGAAGCGTTCTGATGAGTTGCAGGAGTTTCCCAGTAAGCAATAAGCCCTCTGAAATGATCTATTCTCAAAATGTCAAATAGCTCGAAGGAGCGACGGAACCGATCTATCCAAAAAGAATATTTCTGTTTTTTCAAGATTTCCCAGTTATAGACCGGGTTATGCCAGAGTTGTCCTTGTGAGTTGAAACGATCCGGGGGAGCTCCTGCAAAAAATGAAGGCAGTAGTTGCTGATCCAGTTTAAAAAACTCCCGGTTAGCCCATACATCCGCGCTGTCATAACTGACAAACATTGGAAGATCGCCAATTAGTTGAACTCCAACGTCTTTACAGTGCTGGTGAAGATCCTGCCATTGCTGCATTATCAGATACTGGTAAAATTTCTCTTTTTGTATTTGCTGATGAAATTGGTTACTGAACTCTTTAAGGGCCTGGGGGTCACGGTCTCGCAAAGGAGCGGGCCAATTGTTCCAGGGTTGATTATTAAAATGGGAGGAGAGTGCTGTAAAAAGAGCGTGGCTGTCAAGCCAGGAGGCATTTTGTTCGCAAAAATGAAAGAAATCGGATCCTAGGCCATTGTTTTGTGCCTGAGAGAAAGCTATCTGCAGCAGTTGCATTTTGAAGGGAGTTACTTTTTCATAAGCCACACATTCAGGGTTGCAATCACTTAAT
Source organism: uncultured Fibrobacter sp. (assembly GCA_964472925.1). Taxonomy (GTDB): domain Bacteria; phylum Fibrobacterota; class Chitinivibrionia; order Chitinivibrionales; family Chitinispirillaceae; genus JAAYPC01. The sequence continues at coordinate 13,067 of CAYYNL010000052.1, forward strand.
GGCTGAGCCATGGACTGATGAACTAATCCCTTTTTTACTAAAAACAGCGGATCGATAAATAGCGGGTTCAATGCAAAAGAGGAGTTGCTGCTGTAAGGGGAAAAATCTCTTTGTGAATCTGAAGGATTAAGAGGTAGAACCTGCCAGTAGCTTTGGTGTGCAGAAGCCAGAAAATCGGCGAACTTGAAGGCCTGTTCTCCCAGATCCCCTATACCAAATGAAGAGGGAAGAGAGACGATGTGAAGAAGAATTCCGCTTCCTCTTTTTAACATGGTTTTTTGACTCCTGCATAGAAGGGCAGATCAGAATAAGCTAACCGATTAGCTATTGCAAATTATCTGCCGCCACAATGGTATGCAGTTTGCAATTAATCCACCAGAAGAGAAATGAGTTTTTGCGAGCAGAATGATTTGGGCAGTTTTCTGAAGGGAGCATTAGATGTCCAAAAGACTATATGTAGGCAATCTTTCCTGGGGTACAACCGAGGATTCATTAAAGAATCTTTTTTCTCAATTTGGAAAAGTCGATTCTGCATCTATAATAACCGATCGGCAGACTGGAAGATCCAGAGGATTTGGTTTTATAGAGATGGAAAACGCAGATGAGGCAGTACATCAACTAAATGGAAAAGAGTTTCAGGGACGGCATATAAAAGTATCGGAGGCAACAGGCAGAAAGCCAAAAAGTGTAGGTGATTATGGGCATTCCGGTTATGGTGGTCAGGATGAGGGTACGATCAGTTGGTGACAAGAAAAAGAGAACCTGAATAATCTTACAGAAAAACCTATATGTTCGATAGATTTGTTGATCGGGAAAACGCAGGACGTGCTTTGGCGCACAAATTGCTAAAATATAAGGGAATTCCAGATCTGCTTATTATTGGCCTTCCCCGGGGCGGAGTGGTAGTGGCATTTGAGGTAGCCAGGGCTTTACAGGCTCAAATGGATGTTTTTATAGTCAGAAAGCTGGGTGCTCCCTATCAGCCCGAACTTGCTATGGGCGCAGTGGCTGAAGGAGGGATACTTCTGCTCAATGATGCGGTTGTAAAATATCTGTCCATTTCCAAAGAATTCATCGATCAAACCGCTAAAGAACAGATGGTGGAGTTGGAGCGTCGGCAGAAGCTGTATCGGGGTGATCGTGAAATGACTAAAATTGCCGGTCGTACGGTGATTGTGGTTGATGATGGGTTGGCTACCGGAGCTACTATGAAAGTTGCAGTCCGTGCCCTTAAAAGAAAAGAACCATCAAAACTGGTGATTGCAGTGCCACTTGGGGCCTTTTCTACCTGCTCGGAGTTAAAAAAGGAAGCCGATGAGCTGATATGTCTTATGACTCCCGAACCTTTTTCCGCTGTGGGAAGCTGGTACGAGAATTTTGAACAGACTACTGATCAGCAGGTTCGTGAGTTGCTGCAAAAAGCACACGATTTACATTCCGGGCATCAGTCTTCTCAAAAGGAGTGATAATGGCTTTAAGTAAAGAGGAAATAAAGAAAAACATTGTAGATCAACTGTTCTGGGATTCCAGAGTTGATGCTTCCAGCATATCTGTAGAATTCACAGATGGCACTGTAAGATTAAATGGTACAGTACCCACGTTCCTGGCCAGGGAAGCTGCAGAGGAGGATGTGTGGGCTATTCCAGGAGTCTCTTCTGTACAAAACAATATTGCAGTAAGACATCCATCTATGGCACAAATTCCCGCTGATGCAGAAATAAAAGAGATCTTAAGTAGCATTTTGCAATGGGATCCTGACATCGATTCTTCAGATGTGCTGATAAATGTGGAAAATGGCAATGTTACTCTGGATGGTTCGGTGCCTTCGTTGTGGCAAAAGCTAAGAATCGAAGAGAAGGCTGCTGAAATAAATGGGGTCGTTTTCTTGCATAACCGTCTCACTGTGGTTCCTACTGCTCACTATGTTGATGAGTTAATCGCCAAAGACGTAGTAGCTGCATTAGATCGCAGTACAGATATAAATATTAATACAGTTGATGTACAGGTCAGCGATGGCCGAGTGGTTTTATCGGGCAATGTCAATAACTACAATGCATTAAAGACCGCTGAAAATTGCGCCAGGTATACTGATGGAGTAATAGAGGTTATTAATAACCTGCAAATAACCTGAAAAACAATTTATCTGAATTTCCATCTGAAAAGCTGTCTTTCTTCAGAGAAACAAATAATTTATTGCCTTTATATACCACAAACTCAATTCTGCCGGCCATCCAATTCTTCGAGTGGATATTTTTTCTGATTTGATATTGTTGGGATATTAGTTCTCTATTTTTTTCTGATTAGGTATTATTACACTGTTTTTTTTACATCAGATACCTAAGCAGCTACCAAAATTGTTATAGAAAAAATCGTTAACAAAATATAAAATTATTCATTTTCCACACTGGAAATTTCTTACTATATTTAACAACCACATCATTATTTATTGAAGGAGAATTTATGTCAAAATCTCGTGTTACCTCGATAATTTTGGCTGGTGGTCAGGGAACCAGACTGCATCCATTGACACAAGCCCGTTCCAAACCAGCAGTACCGATTGGCGGAAAATTTCGTCTTATAGATATTCCTATCAGCAATTGCCTCCATCATCAGATCCGTACCATCTGGGTTTTGACTCAATTCGCCTCTGAATCGCTTCATCGCCACATCTTTCAGACTTACAGGATGGATGCGTTCTCTGGGGGATTTGTCTCCGTTCTGGCTGCATCTCAAACCGTGAACAGTAAGGGGTGGTATCAGGGAACCGCTGATGCAGTTAGGAAAAACATGATAAATTTTTCCAAGGCTGGAGATAACGTGCTTTTACTCTCCGGTGATCATCTCTACAGGATGGATTTTGGCAAGTTTATCGAATTTCATACTGCCAGAGGGGCAGATATAACCCTTGCAGTGGTGCCAGTTGAACGCTCAAAAGTCAGAGAATTGGGGATCTTGAAAATGGATCTGGATTTCAGGGTCACCGATTTTGTAGAGAAACCTACCGAAGATCTTATTGTAGATGAGTTCAGCATTCCTGAAGAACTTCGCCTGAAAGAGGAATTTTCAACCACCAGCAGAGAAAAAACTCATGTGGGTTCTATGGGAATCTACCTCTTTAAAAAAGAAGTGCTCTTTGAGCTGCTGAATAAATATGATTATAACGACTTTGGCAAACAGATTATTCCTGCTGCGATCTCTAATTTTCGGGTTTTTGCTTATCCTTTCGATGGCTATTGGGAAGATATCGGGACAATAAAAGCCTTTTTTGATGCACACATCGACATGACTCGCCCAGATCCTCCCTTTAATTTCTACGATCAGGACAAGCCGATCTTTACCCGTGCCCGTTTTTTACCTGCTGCCAAGATCACCGGCTCCATCATAAACTCCTCAATTGTATGCGAAGGCAGTATGATCGAAGATGCTTCCATCTCTGACAGTGTTATAGGACTTCGTTCTGTAATCAAGGCAGGAAGCAGACTCTCCAGAGTCATCTTTATGGGTTCTGATGCTTTTGAAAAAGAACGTACAGATGGAGAAGGAATGGGGATAGGAAAAAACTGTGTAATTCAGAATGCAATTCTGGATAAGGATGTCAGAATAGGTGATAATGTTCAGCTTATAAATAAAGAGAAAATCATTAATGGGGAGAAAGATGGAATAATTATCAGGGATGGAATCATTGTGGTTCCCAAAGCCACCCGAATTCCTTCAGGATTTGTCCTGTAATTTCTCACCCTATTAAACGACTAATATCAGGAGCAGTAATTTTTTTTGTTACTGCTCCAACTCAAAACCATACCAAAAATATACCTGCTTTTTTTCCCTATTCATGAACAATCACACATTTTCACTGTAAATATTAAAATTACAAGCATTAAAACTAATTTCCGCAGCTGGATGTGGCGCTTCATCCACCCCAACTGCGGAAATCAGGTTAAATTTATTATTGATGATGATTTATTGCAAATATATAATTATTTACCCAATTGTATAAGCCCTTAGGAGGCACAAAACATGCTCAGACGGATTACGAATCCATTAATTACAATTATTGTTTTTTCGGTAACAGCATCTTCTTATTCTTCTGAAGCACAGAAAGCAGTGGATCTGGTGAAAAAAGCTGCTGAATACATGTCAGTTTATGGAAAAGAAAACTGCATGAACGAACTGAAAAAGAAAAACGGACGGTTTTGTAAGGGAGATCTGTTTGTCTTTGCTTATGATACCACCGGAGTCATGATCGCTCATCCCAAAAATCACAAGTTAATTGGTGTGAACCTGATCGATGTACCTGATGTTGAGGGTAAAATGTACAGAAAAGAGATGATAAAGATTGCAAAACAAAAAGGTTCTGGCTGGGTCGATTACACATATAAAAATCCTGAAAAAAAACAGATAGAATTCATAACCGCTTATGTGTATCAATCCGGAGATCTGGTGCTTTGCTGTGGAGTTCATAAGCAATAACACAGCTCCGTAGTACTCGGTAATTTATTAATTATACCTATAAAATTTGATCCTGCTCTTAGCAACAGAACACTTAT
>CAYYNL010000052.1:17713-25755 GCA_964472925.1 uncultured Fibrobacter sp.
GAAAATTAGGTTTAAACCATTTGAAATAGATCGACAGCATGCATGGAACCATAATAAGAGTCATTATGGTTGCAAAGGTAAGCCCATAGATCATTGCCCAGGCAAAAGCAGTCCAGAAATTGGACATCTCTGATCCAAACTGAATACCAAAGGAGGAAGGGTGAATATCCAGGCTTACCCCAAAAGCCATCGGAATGAGCCCCAGCACTGTTGTGGCAGCAGTCAGAAAGACCGGACGAAACCTGGTTTTGCTGGCATTTATTATGGCCTCAATAGGAGGGTCTCCAGCAGCAATTCTCTTATTGGTATAGTCGACCAGTACAATGCAGTTATTCACAGCCACACCTGCAAGCGCTATACAACCAATTCCTGACATGATTACAACAAAGACCTGGCCTGAAAGAAAGTAACCCCATAGGACCCCTCCAATAGAAAGCAAAACAGAGATCATAATTATGATAGTCTGACCAATGGAATTAAACTGAGCTACCAAAACGACCATTATCAGAAAAAGTGCAATTATAAAGGCCTTCAACAGAAAAGTGGTAGCCTCTTCCCGCATCTCAAAGCCCTCTCCTGCACCAATTCTGTATCCGAAAGGAAGATTTAAGTTATAAACCAGACTGTCCACCTTGGCTTTAATGTTTTTTTTATCCTGAATGCCTTCGAAAAAATCTGCCCACACACCAACAGATCTCTGAAAATTTCTTCTTCTGATTATTCCAACAGCAGATCTGCTATCGACCTGTGCCACTGCGGTCAAGGGTATCCTCACCCCTTCATTATCAACTACATAGATTCTTTGGACATCTGAAATCGAATTACGGTACGGAGGGGTATAACGCAAGACGATATCATACTTGTCTTCACCTGCCCTGTACTCACTTATAACTGAACCATTAATGGCAGTTCTGACTGTAGAGGCAATATTCTGAACATTCAGGTTATAAAAGGCAGCTCTTTTCCGGTCTATAGTAATATTTAACTCCGGTTTCGCTGCCTCAAAATCGGTCTCTATAAGTTTCAATTGAGGATAGTTTCTAAGAATGGTCAGAATCGAATCGGCGTATATTCCTAGAACCGAATAATCATCGCCTATCACATCAAACGAAATATCATGACCTGAAGGAGGGCCTTCCTCACGTTCCTGGATTTTTATGTTTGCTCTGCTGAAACTGCTAAATTTACTTTTAATGGCAGAAATGGTTGTTTTCCCCTTGATTTGGCGCTCTTTATACTCCTTTAATGACATCCGTACAAATCCCTGATTAAATTCTTCACCCATCCCGGAAAAAACATCATCTTCGCCTGATCTACCAGAAGTTGCCTGAATATTTTTTAATGATGCAGGAACCTTTTGGGCCATACTTTCCACAACTTTTATGACACTGTCGGTTTTTTCCAGAGGTGTTCCCTGCGGCATTTCAACTGTAATAATTATTTCTGACGGATCAATATAGGGAAAAAAGATAACTTCTTTGCCAAACAACAGATAAAAAACAAATCCCAGAATCACGATCGTAAAAGCGATCATCAAAACCAGAGAATTTTTTCTTAGTGATTTTCGTAACCATCTATCGTATCTGTCCATCATCCAGGTATATAATCTGCCTCCTCCCATTTTGAAAGCTTCTCTATTGTCACTTACTTTCAAAAATCGTGAACAGAAGACCGAATTGATAGTAAGTGCAACCAAAAGGGAAGAAGACAAGACCACTATTACCGTAATAGGTATATATGCCATAAAATCACCCATCACATCAGGCATGTAAATTATGGGAAAGAAAGCAAGGCAGGTAGTCAAAGTGGATGTAAATACAGGAGCAGCAATCTCAGAAGTTCCATCTATGGCTGCATCACGCCGGGACTTACCCATGGTGCCATGGCGGAAAATGTTTTCTACAATTACTATGCCGTTATCGATCAGCATTCCCAATGCAAGAATAAGACTGAACAATACTACCATATTCAGCGTAACGCCCATCAGTTGCAGCACAGTAAAGGAAAGAAGCATGGAAAAAGGGATGGCCAATGCGACAAAAAGGGAATTTATAAAACCCATAAAGATGATTGTAATGAGCAAAACCAGTAAAAAGCCGCTAAACATATTGTTTTCCAAATCAGAAATGATCAGTCGTATATCTTCGGATTGATCGTATACATAGTTTACATTGGTTCCCTTGGGAAAACCTGTTTTCAAACTATCGACCAAGGACTTTACCTGATCGACTATTCTGATAATATTCTGGCCGCTTCTTTTATTAAGCGATAAAGTTATTGCAGGTTTACCGTTAAAACGAGAATAAGTTTCAGGCTCATCATAGGTAAAAGAAACCATGCCTATTTTGTTTAAAGGGACACTGATCTCACCGGATTGGACCATAATATTTTTAAACTGTTCAGGGTTGCGAATTTCGGAATTGATTGCAATATTGTAGGTACGAGCTTGACTTTTAAGCACACCGCCCGGAATCGCAGCATTAGCGATCTGCACAGCACCGGATACATCATCCATGGACAGATTATAATAGGAAAGTTTTACAGGATCGATTTCGATTATTACTTTTCTTTCCAGATTACCTGCGATTTCCACATCCAGAACCCCCTGAACCCTGCGTAACTCCTCTTGCAGATCTTTTGCAGTGTTATCTATAATAGCAAGTCCCTCTTTGTGTGATAAAGAGATTATCAGAATTGGAAAACTGGATGAGCTGAGCTCCTGAACAGTAGGTTCCTCGACATCTTCGGGTAGCAATGACCTGGCTCTGTCAATCCTTTGCTGAACTCTTCTGAGGGCAGTTTCCACAGAAATGTCTGAAGCAAATTCGGTATAGATAAATGAGAGTCCCTGCTGTGATGAAGATGATATTTCCAGAAGTCCATCAACCCCATTGATTTCATCTTCCAATACACGGGTAACCAGATTTTCCACATCCTTTGCAGAAACTCCCGGATAAACGGTACTGATAAAAATATAGGGTTGTTTTATTTCTGGTACAGATTCCCGTGGAAGACTTATATATGACATTATACCGGCAACTACAATAAGTACTGAAAATGTAAACACCATTGCGGCTTTATCTACCAGAAAGCGGATCATTTGCTTTCACCCGGGTTATTTATCTTTACCGCCATGCCTTCACGGACAAACTGAAAACCTGCTGTAATGAGGTGATCACCCGGATTCAATCCTCTTTTGACCATAGTACTGCGATCGGTCTGGGGCCCACTTTCAATATATTTTTTACGCACGATTCCCCCGGAATCCACAGTCATAACCGTATATTGAACTCCTTCCATGACTATAGCTTCAGTTGGAATTACTATCGCACTGTCAAATGTCACAAGGGCCAGTTGTATCCTTCCGGATGTACCTGGCTTGAGTTCGGTATCTTTATTTTCAAAATATGCCTCAGCAGAAAACAAACGATTCTGCTGATCGGCAGCCCTGGCCAGAATCATTATCTTTCCAGACCATGTTTTGTTTTGAATCATGGGTAAGGTTAGTGTCACATCATTTCCAGGGTCCACATGGTAAATATCTGATTCTGTGATACCGAATTTTACCTTTAGGCTATCCAGCCTTGATACGATAAATGTGGGAGTATTTGCAGCAAGTTCCTGGTATTGCTCTATGAAACGAGAAGTTATTATGCCAGAAATCGGAGTAATGGCGAAGGCTCCGCAATAGTTTTTCTGAGCATCTAAAAATTCATTGTTTGCATTTAGGAAAGAGAGGTTCTGCTGGTCAATTGAAAGCTGTGATGCATTACCTCTGCTGTAATGCTTTTTCAATTGTTCCAGAGTAGATCTTGCAATATTGAGTTGAGCACGTGCAGTTTCCAACAAGTTATATGCCCTCGCGCCATCTATACTGGCCAGAGAAACTCCCCTTTTCACCTTCTGACCTTCCCTGAAATTTATCTTCTCAACCCGTCCTCCCGAATAACAAATAAGATTTGCGGTTTCTATCGGTTCCAGCCTTCCAAAATAAATAGCTTCTTCAGTAAATCTTTGGCGAGTGACAGTAATCACTTCAACCGTTAACTGCTCCTCTTTTTGCCGGCCGTTCTGTCCATTTTTCCTGGAACATACAATCATTAAAATCATTACCATAAGCACTAAAAATCGCATACTAATCTCCGAAAATTCTCAAGCCAAGCGCTATCCTCAACTGTGCCTGTAACAGAAGTCGTCTCAATCTCTGGTTATCCAGATTCAGAGCTGCATCGCGATACTCCTGTTCTATTTCCAGATAAGAGATTGCATCGATAAAACCATCCTGAAAATCGATGTCTGCCTGCCGTAGTGCTTTTTGTGAAGCTTCAAACTGAAGCCGATACGCCTCAATAGTATTGTCAGCCACTGAGATCTGGTTTTTTATCTCCTGGATCTCGTTTCTATTTTCCCGTTCCATTTGCTCAAGTTCTAAAAAGATGGCTTTCTCCTGTTGCTTTGCCTGCCTGTATTGAGCAAAGCTTCTTTTCCCGTCAAAAATATTCCAGGAAAGCTCTAAACCGATGGAGTAGTTGATCAGATCTGGATTGAAGAAATCTGTCGAAACTGGAATTTCAGGAATAGCTCCCCCAGCCTGGGGATCCTGGATAAACATTTCTGTCATTCCGGATGTATCCACTGCCATAAATTCATTGAAGATGGAACCGACAAGGTTTAGCGAGGGAAAAAACGAGGACCAGGCATTTTTTCTTAGATAAGTATTGAAATCTGCTTCTAAGCGTTTTAGCACAATCTGCAGGTTTTCTTTGTCAGGCTGAGAAGGGATCTGCAAAAAGGATCCGGATGAATCAAGTACCAGCAAATAATCCTCAGAGTCTTCCAAACCTGTAAGAGCATTCAGTTTTTTTATTGAAAGGGCTCTGTTGCCTGATGATGACAATAGTAGTGCCTTGTCTCCTTCCAGTGATGCTTGTGTGCGGAGGAGTTCCCGTTTAGATACCCGTCCTGTTTCAAAATCCAGCATAGTCCGCTGGTAGATACGCTCTGAACGACTAAGAGATTGGGTAGCAATTATATAATTGAATTGCCCGGTATAGGCTTGAATAAACTGGTTGATCACTTCCAGGAAGTAATTATCCCTTTGAAGAGAACTTGAGTTTTGGGCAATTTTTTTACTCAATGTGGCCAGTTTAAAGGAATTGAATATCTGCCCAAATTTAAATAATGGTTGTTGCAAAGAGAAAGACCAACTGAAAAGATAGCCATCTATTCTTTCTGTAAATGTGGGAGATTCAAAGGGACGTCCAAGCAGAGACTGATTGGCATACCCAAAACTGGTACTGAAATCAATGTTGGGATAAGCTTCTGCTCTGTAGATCTCTACCTGCTGAAGAGCGGCATCGGTTTTTTTTTGTATTATCTCAATTTTGGTGCCCTTTTTATCAGCAATAGAGAGAATGTCCTGAAGAGAATATTTTTTAATGGTAACAGTTTCTTGGGCAGATACTGCAAAAATCAACATAATGATAGCAGAAAAAATGGATACCATTTTTAACCTTTCTGATCCGTTCCTGATGAACTATATAAGGTCAGAATGCAAGGGTAGCAAAAAGAAGGCCCAATAGGAAAAAGTATTGTTCCTTTTTTATATTGTTACACAGAAAATTGGACTGAAAAAATGTAGCTTAATTTACCTTGCAAAGAGTAACATCTAGTTAAGAAAGCAGAAAAAGCATTATCCTAATAACCGCAGTAGGTGACAATGAAGAACCGTAAGATATTGGTTGCAGAAAGGCTTGGAGTCCTTGAAAATTTTATCTACTGGTGATAAGACCGAAAGGACTGAAATCCTTTATGCGCAATAGATTACGTGTTATCCGCGTCAATCTACTGCGGTTTTTAGGATTATATCTCCTTTCTTCAGGATATACCCTTTCATGAATAGTAAATCGTAGCCATCTTTTTAACATCAGATAGAGAAGGTACCTGTATAATGGCAATACTCGAGATTAACACCCTCTTCTTTTTTTGGGGAATATCAAAGAGGTCTTTTTAAGGTAATTTCTATATGCATCCCCGTGTTTTTTCATAAGCCAGATCTCTTCAATTTTTGCATGTATTAAACAGAGAATAGAAAACAGGGGTAAAATCACCAGAAGAAAGCCTCCGGAACCAGTAATTAATCCAATTCCAGCAGTTAATAAAATGTAGAAGAAATAAATTGGATGGCGCCAGATTGCGTAAACACCTTTGCAGGCAATTCGATCATAAGGAGGAATTGCTGTTATGGGTAATTTGCCAGCTCCTCTGAAGAAATCTCTGATACTCAAATAAAGCATAAAAGCAGAAATTAATGAAATCAAAGTACCACCTGTTTTTATAAACCAGGGGAAAGATCTCTTCAGGCCTTTTCTGTCAAGTGATCTAGAAAGATTGACCAAAAGTATTGGCAGAATTATCCAAAACACAAAAATGTATAACCCAGTAATTACATTTCTGAGAAATGGTTTGAACTCTTTTTCTGATTTTCTATTGTCCATACTGAACTAACAGGCAATTAAAGCAATTGATATTCCCTACCTGAATGCGTTGGCCCTTTCATGGATGGAATACTAATTGCAACATTTTTCAGGAATCCCTTTCACACAAATCTTCAAACAAAGGAGATCTCTTATGGGTTTCAATCCGTTTGATGAAAAAGGCATTCCAATGGAAAAGCAGATCAAATCCTGGTCAGAGCTTTGTATTCGGCCATACGACCCTCAGTCGGTTCATCCTTACACACGTACCCGTGGGATATTAATGAATGGGATCGAAGTAGAGGCTGCTTTTTTTTATCACAACTTCCATCGACATTGTGACGACATAGAACTTAGGCGGCAGTTATCTGCTGTGAGAAGACTGGAACAGCAGCAACAGAAAATGGTCAACTGGATGATTCCCGGTTCAGAATCAATTCTTCAGATAACTATCGGTTATGAAATGCTGGCTACAGATCTGACTGCATGTATGGCTAAAACCGAGCCTGATCCTTACGTTAAATTAGCTCTGGATTTTGCATTGATCGAAGATTTCGATCATCTGTACCGCTATGCAAATCTTATGTTGGAGAGTGACCCCAAAAGAGCTGAAGCGATTTTGAAAGATCTGACTGAAGTTACCCCCGGGAGGCCCACTGTTCTGGAACATCAACACCCATTCGACACAGTTCGTAAATTTGTGGATTTTAAAAGATCCGATCCGCTTACCAGAATGCATATCCTTACCATTACCGCTGCCGAACAGCAAACAATGAACTATTATATGAATGTGGGTAATCTGCTTAGTGATATGACCGGAAGAGGACTTTATCAGGAAATCGCCATGATTGAAGAGCAACATGTAACCCATTACAGTTCTTTAATCGATCCGCGCAGTTCATGGTTTGAGATGGCCTGCTCTCATGAGTATAACGAGTGTTACATGTATTATTCCTGTATGATTTCAGAACCCGATGAAAGGGTTAAAAAAATCTGGGAGCAGTTGCTGGAGTCAGAAATAGGACATCTGCAGATGAATCGTGATCTGATGATGAAATTCGAAAAAAAAGATGCTAAAGATATGTTTGGCAAGGAATTTCCATCACCAACCATACTGGAATCCAGTAAAAATTACGTACGCCAGATTATTTCCACCCAGATTCAGTATACTGGTGACAGAACCGATATAGTGCCACTCAAAAATTCTGAAAGCAAGGATCGATACTTTCAGTATCAGAATACGGTTAATGCCGGTGATTTTATTCCCAGTCAAAAGGTGATATCTAACACCATACAAAAAACAGGGCAGGATTATAGGGTAGAAACCAATGGGCCTCACCCCATTGAATCGTTAAGAGGTCGAAATAATTCGTTTGGTCAGACAGAGCTGATTAAGGAAATGATGAAAAGATAGCTGGAAAAGAGCAATAATTGGTGGCAACCCTTTTGGTTGCCCAGGATTTTTTTCAGAAATTTATTCTCTATTGAATATCAGATTATCCCTCTGTTATTTTAACCTAAAAACCGCAGTAGGTGATGATGAAGAACCGTAAGATATTGATGCAG
>CAYYNL010000053.1:0-25484 GCA_964472925.1 uncultured Fibrobacter sp.
TGAATGCAGTATCAATCGCAAGAGTTGGCAATACGATTTATGTTTGGGCATTAGAAAATAAAGACAAACCAGATAATTTTGTCTGGAGTCATAATTATTAAGGAGAAACGATAAAATGAAAAGTATGGCTCATATTTATTTTTTGATACTGATATTTTTGTTTAATTGTTTAACAGAATGTCAACCAAATAATAATTTTTTAAACGAGTATTTTGGAGCAGAAGCGCATATTGCAATATTAAATGAGTATAGGCAAGAAATGATTAAACAGTTTAGAATGTTAGATACTTGAGAGTACCGAGTTCTCCTAATCGGTAACCATTAACATTTTTGATTTATCTAAAGCTAATTCAACCCACTCCTCAACAAGCAGTTTAAATTCTTTATACGACTTTATCTGCTTCTCAACTTGTTTTGCGAATTGCGGACGTACATAATCTGTCCGGCTTTTCATTTTATGTGTATAACTTACCTGATAATACGCACCCGTCTTTTTTTCAGGATCTTTATATTGTATCGTAAGTGATCCTGGACGCATATCACCGATTTTATTCAGTTTTTCTTTTATTTGAGCAATGTCCGTTAATTTAGTCAATATCGATACTGTTTACATTTCATTACGCAGGTTTCGCTCTATCGAAAAAGCAGTGTTTTCATTTTGTTGCTCATCATTTCTATTAGCAGAGTATTGTGATCGCAGAAAAAGAGCTCTGTCGCCAGACCTGAATATGGGGTTGTCATACTCACTAAGAAGCCTATGAAATCGCAAACATGGTGATTTCTCAACTGCTTGCAAAGAAATTGGAAAAATCAGAAGTAAAACAAGTATTACGTTATTACACATAGCAAATCCCTCTGGCAACCGAATAAACCACGGTGGGGAATCACTGCAAAATTAATTTGAGTGGCAGGAAGATTGTTTTATGAAATCATAACATCGTATATCCACCATCAACAGGCAGGTATGAACCCGTAATAAATTGAGAAAGGTCGCTTGCCAGAAACAATATTGCTCCTGAGACATCGCGTGGCATACCATTACGCCTGAGCGGACAGTTCTCTGCTGCATAGTCTTTAATGCGCTTGGACATGGCAGCGGTTGCATCTGTTATGGTAAGTCCTGGTGCGACTGTATTTATGCGGATACCATCAGGCCCTAGTTCAATTGCCATAGTACGTACAAATGCATCAAGAGCTGCTTTTGCAGTGCTGTGAGCAGAATATCCAGGCTGCGGATTTTTTGACATCGTACTGGAAACAGCGATAATACTGCCGCTTTTCCGTTCTATCATACCAGGAACGACTTCTTTGCACAGAAGATAGAACGATTTAAGTTCATCTGTAATTTTTCTCTCAAAATCTTCCCAGCTACTGTTAATAAAAGGCGTGATCTTAAAACCAATCGCTGCGTTTGAAACCAGTACATCGATTTTTCCAAAATGGGAGATTACCTGTTGGACTAATGTTTTGATCTGATCCGGGTCGGTGGTATCTGCCTGAAAAATCTCAGCATCCCCTCCGTCTTCTTCAATAATCTCTTTCACCATCAGTGCATGCTCATCGCTATTAAAGTAGTTAATAGCAACCTTTGCTCCCTGACTTGCCAGAAGCCGGACAGCAGAGCGGCCAATACCCCTGCTTGCACCTGTAACAAGTACTACTTTACCTTGAAGAATACCTGAGAGATGCAGAGCCGATTTTCCAGAATTGTTTTTTCTGAACTTGTGTACGTATTCCTCGTCTTCCACATCTTTAGGTTTGCTGTAGCTAGAAAGTAAATCAGCGATTTCATCCAGATGTGGATGTTCAAAAATGAATGAGAGACCGATTTCAATACCCATTCGATCCTTTACTCTTGCTACAAGGCGGGTAGCAGAAAGAGAATGCCCTCCCAGTTCAAAAAAATGTGCATGCTTGCCAATATGCTCTTCTGGTATTTGGAGTACTTCAGACCACAGTTCTGCGAGCACCCGTTCTGTATCGGTCTGAGGTGCCAGATAAGCATCACTTTGTTGAATATTACCTGAAGAGATCTTTAACGCACGCCGGTTGAGTTTGCCATTAGGAAGCTTTGGCATCTCATCAAGTCGAATGTAGGCAGTTGGGACCATATAGGGAGGAAGTTTCTGTTCAAGAAAATGTCTTAATTTACCAATGTCAATAACATGTGCCGGTAACTGAGTATAAAAGGCAAGCAATTGACCTTTTTCCCCGACAACAGCTCTTACACCCATTCCTTCGTATTCACCCATGATTTTTTCCACATGTCTGACATCCACACGGAAACCGCGGATTTTCACCTGAAAGTCCCAACGTCCAATGAATTCCAGGTTACCATCAGCAAGGTACCTCGCAACATCACCGGTATTGTACATTATTTCTCTGTAATCTTTAGAAAACGGATTATGCAGGAATCGTTCTTTGGTGAGATCGTCAAGATTGTTATAGCCCAGTGCCATACCTTCTGAGGCCACATGTATTTCACCTGGTACACCTTCTGGAACCGGACGTCCCCTTCTATCGAGTATGAATAATTTTGTGTTTTGAATTGGTTTTCCCACAGGAACAAAGCTTTGTGAGTCATCAAAAGCTGTTGCTTCATAATATGTAATGTCATTGAGTTCTGTACATCCGTAGTTGTTCAGAAGTCTTGCTTGAGGAACTATATCGCGAAATGCCATAACCGTTTCTGCAGTAAGAGGTTCACCGGCAGTAATACAGTAACGTAAAGAAGGCAGTGTTACTCCGGCCTTTTTCATATAAGTCAAAATGGACTGAAGATGTGATGGAACCAGATTCAGCCGGCTGGCGTTACATTTTTGCAAGGCAGATACGAAACGTACCGGATCCTTTACCGATTCAGAATCAATAAATGTTAGAGGACAGCCATTAAGCAACCCTGCAAAGATCTCCTTAACTGATACAGCGAAGGCAATGGTAGTTTTTTGTGCCACCATTTCTCCCTCTACAAAGGGCCAGTTTGTCTCAAGATTGTCAAGCCAATTAATGAGTTGACGGTGCGGAATTATAACCCCCTTTGGCTTTCCCGTAGAACCAGATGTATACATCGTATAGGCTGGATCATCGGGAGATATTGCAATCGCTGGAATTACAGAAGAGTTGGGGGACAATTGAGGAAGTTTTTCATTAACAATAAAGCAGGTATCATGGTCAAAGGCAAATTTGTCCTGTTGAACAGAGGTGCAGACAATCAGCTTCGGTTTTGCATCATTTGTAATCAGGGATAAATAAGAATCCGGGTAGGATGGGTCCAGTGGAACATATGCAGCACCAGTTTTCCAAATGGCAAGAACTGATGCCAACATGGAAGCAGATCGTTCCATGCACACCCCAATAGTATCACCTGGTTTAATGCCTTTTTGTATAAGTTGAATTGCAAATGAGTTTGCTGCTGCAGCAATATCCTTGTAATGCCATTTACCAAGATTGTCATAACAGGCAACTTTCTCTGGCGTTTTTCGAACCTGCTCATCCCATCGCAGAACAAAATTATCCCGGTTATTGATTTTTCTTTCTGTGCGGTTAAATTCGACCAGCAGACGTTGCCGGTCAGCAGGAGTAAGCATGGTTAAATTACATAATTGCTGTTTGTCATCATTAATCATCTCCCGCATCAATTGCTCGTGATGCAATAGTAAATTTTTAATGGTAGATGGCTTATACAAATCGGATGCATACATGACTTCTACTTCAAGTTTTTTTCTGTCTCCAGTGTACGACAATTCAACTTCACAACGGGCTTTAGCATCTTTTCCGGTAGCAGTTCTGTATCCTTCGTATCCTGGATAGGAACCAAACTTAACTCCACCTGAAAGAGAATTGTTAAGATGGGTACGTGGAAAATTCTGATGTCGGATAACCAGTGGCACCAGTGAATTTGAACTGTTACCATGATTCGATAAAGAATTGACAATTCTTTCGAAAGGTACGGTCTGGTGATCAAAACCTGAAAGTGCTGTAAGACGAACTGTATTCAAAAAATCACTAACTGTATTTTCTTCATCAACAGAAATTCGCAGTGGAAGAATATTGATGAAAAAACCTATAAGGTTTTCAATTTCAGGTAAGATTCTTCCCGATGTTGTAGTTCCGATGCAAATATCATCTTTTCCTGTGTACCTGTTAATTGTCAGGGCGAATCCGGCAAGAAGGCACATAAACATTGTACAACCATGTGTTTGTGCAAACTTCTCCAGAGCTTCAGAGAAATCTGCTGAATAACTATATTCAAATCTTTCACTAGTGCTGCCGGATTGTGGCGTTCGTACAAAATCGGAAGGCAATTCCAGAGAAGGTTCGTATCCATCAAGGTGTTTTTGCCAGAATGCAAGCCCATTGGACATGTCTAATTGCCTGTGCCAATAAGCAAAATCTATATATTGAACCGGTAATGGTTTAAGTTCTGGAATCCCTCCAGACGAAAATGCTTCATAACATTTCTGCAGTTCTGAAAAGAATATACTCTCAATCGACCATCCATCGGCTGCAATATGATGTACGTTGAGAAGTAAAAGATGGCGTAGGGAATTAATTCTGAGAAGCTGTCCATTTATAATCGGTTTATTTATCAGATCAAACACATAGCGCATGTTTTCTTCGATAAAGTGTGGAATTTCACTTTCCTGAATGTGATGAACAGGCAAGGTAAATGATTCTGGTGCAGATATGACCTGTACAGCTTCGCCATGTGAATTAGTTTTAAAACGGGTCCGTAATGTTTCGTGGCGGTGCAGAATTTCGGATAAACTTCTATTCAACGCTTCATAATTCAACTCACCCTCAAGAAGAAATGCGATTGGTATGTTATAACTGAGGTCTTTGGGATTTTTTTGATTTAGAAGCCACATTCTCTCCTGATACCATGAGAGTGGATGCTCAGTTTTATTTCGTTTTACCGAAGTTATGGTAGTAGGTGACAAAATAATTTCCCTCCAAAAACTGATTGATATTTTGTACAAAAAAGTAAACAATGTTTTGTACAAGTGAGTTGTAAAAAGACTTCCTTTTTGAATAATGACAAGATGCTCAAATTAAATTATTACGTTGGAAGGAGCAAACAGTAGTTTCAACTGATGATATGAAATCCTCAGCTGGAAAGCGCTCCCCTTAAAAGGAGATTAAAGGCAATAAGTGAGGTAAAGGTATAAATAAATTAAGAAATCCTAACAGGAAAATTCAAATCACAAATTCCAAATCTTAAACAAATTCCAATAAACAATTATCAAATTCCAAAAAGAGCCCGTTTCGGATTTCGAATTTCGGATTTTGAATTTTTCCTTACTGTTACTGTCTATTTAAAATTTATGATTTGGAATTTCACTCTGAACAGATAACTGTTGGTTTTTCATAGTTGCTTCTATAGCTTCCCGTATCTTTTCTGGAATTTTCATAGCACGTCCTTGCGACCCAATACAGGCCAACTTTACTTCACCTTTAACCAGAAGTTGTTTGTCCCGCAGGATTTTGGTCTCAAAAACAACTGCTGCAGAAGAGAGCTCTATGACAGAAGATTCGATGCTTAACAGATCATCATAGCGGGCAGGGGAGCGGTATTTTACATGAGCATCGATTACCACAAAGAAAATACCGTTTTTCTGATAGCTCACCTGGTCTATTCCCAGTTCGCGCAGGAACTCCGTTCTGCTGCGTTCCATATATTTAAGATAGTTGGCATAATAAACCACACCACCACAATCGGTATCCTCATAGTAGACTCTTATATTCATTGCTCACCGTGTTTCTATGTTGTATTCCTTTATTTTTCTCCACAGTGTAGATCGGGAGATTCCCAGTTTCCTGGATGCTTCTGTATAATTATAATTGGTCAATAAAAGCACATGGCTGATGTGTTTCATCTCCATTTCTGCAAGGGTAAGGACCTTATCAGAGGTAACATCGTTATCCATACTGGGGCCTGTAAGAAGAAGCCGGTTTCTGAACATGAATTCGGGAAGATCCTTCTCGGTTATCTCTGAATCCTCAGCCAGTACAACCGCATGTTCCATAATATTTTCCAGTTCACGGACATTTCCAGGGTAATTGTAATTTGCCAGAATAGCCTCAGCATTTTTGGAGATACGGTTTACATTTTTATTAAAAATCTGATTAAAACGATGTACAAATATGTGAATAAGATTGGGAATAGTCTCCTTTCTTTCTCTTAATGGCGGCAGAAAAAGAAAGAAAACGTTTAGACGATAGAAAAGGTCTTCCCGGAATTTGCCCTGTTCCACCATTTTGGCCAGGTCTTTATTGGTGGCTGCTATTATGCGTACATCTACCGAACGGGTTATATTATCCCCAACGCGTCGGAACTCCCGTTCCTGCAAAAAGCGAAGCAGCTTAACCTGTGCAGATGGTGAGAGTTCACCCACTTCATCCAGAAAAAGTGTTCCCATATGTGCTTCTTCGACCAGACCGGTTTTGTCCCGGTCTGCACCTGTAAAAGCTCCTTTTTTGTGCCCAAAAAGTTCACTCTCAAAAAGGGTATCCGGAATGGCTCCGCAGTTCATGGCCACAAATCTTCCATCGTATCGTTTGGACATACGATGAATTATTTTTGCAAAAAATTCTTTTCCTGTACCGCTTTCTCCGCCAACTAACACAGTGGAGCTGGTTGGAGAGATTTTCATGGCAAATTTGAGCACTTTCTGCATGGCTGCAGATCCGGACATGAGATCGCTAAGGAACCGTTGTTCCAGTTCAATATGATCATTAACCTGTTCAATTCTTATGGTTAGTTTGGCCAATACAGATTTGAGGTCCTGGAGCCGGATTGGCTTTACCAGATAAAACGCGGCTCCATTGCGGAGTGCATTGGTGGCTTCTTCCAGTTTCTCATAGGTGGTAAAAACGACGATCTCAGAATGAAACTGGGTGCGTATGTAGCTGACAATATCAAGTTCAATAACAGGCATGTGTTCCAGATCAAGAAACACTACACCAATCGGGTTATTTTCCAGTATTCCAAATGCAATCGACTGGGTATCTGCCTCAAAGACTTTGAAATTTTGAAAATTGAGGTTTTCTCTTATCTTTGCTCTGAATGGCAGATCTGTAGAGATAATAAGAACAGTATTTTCACGCTTACTGATAATATTAGCCATAAACCTATGCAGTGAATGGTGTAAAATGTTAGTTTTTAAAATCCTGAAATATTAGACTGTTTAAAATACGTTTTAGATGGCAAAAAAACTACCACCAGCGTTAAAAAACAAACTGAAACTGTGTATATGAATACTTCAAGGCAGAAAAAAAGACCATTTTTTGATCCATTTAAATATTTGGAGTGGATGGCCAGTCTGTTATTTGCTGCAATTGTGGCTGTCCTGATAGCAGGATTTTTTCCCTTGTCATATCCTCTTTTTAACCGATATGTACATTCAATAACCAGTAAAAGCCCTCTGGGCACCTGTACTGTCGGAAAGATAAAAGTGGCTTTATGGAAAGGTATTACCTTATATGATGTTCATGCTTGTAAGTCTGCAGAAGATGGCTTCAAATATGAGGTGGATTTATCCAGAATCCGGATCAATTGTAATGTTATCAACCTTATGCAGAAGTGGGTACAAATTAAAGAGAAATATCAGTTAATCAACAGCAGCTTTTCTCAGGAAGCAAAAAAAGATGTTTATTCGGTAATCGATCAACTTCTAAGGTTTGCAGCACAGTATGAACAAATAAATAGTATCTGTATCGATGGGAAAACAGTTAAAATAACCAAAAGAGATATTCCTTTAATTTCTGCTGAACGTTTTTCTCTGGATGTTTTCAGGGAACAGGAAAAATCGAAGATAACTGAACTGTATATTGATGCTGCAGAGCTTGTTTATCTGAATAATGATTTTACCTTTTTAAGGGTAAATTGCTTCTTTGATAATGGAATTCTTGATATAGGCAGATGCCGAGCCAGGGCTTTTGATGGTAAAGTAAAAATTAATACCAGGCTCGATCTGATCAAAAAACGGATGCATGATTTCACACTTAATGCAACAGATCTGAATCTGGAAAAGATAACTGCTTCTGCCAACATGCAGAGCTGTGTTTCTGGAAGCATGGATATTGATCTGAATTTAGTTTCTTCATCACTGGAATTGGACTCTGTTCGAGGAAAAGGAGTTATTCACCTGTCAGAGATAAGTGTCTGGGAGACTCCGGTACAGAGAGCTCTGGCTGAGCTTCTGGAGAATCCGGATTTTAAACGGCTTTCTTTTTCCAGAGTTAGAGCCGATTTTGATATACGACACAGAGATACTATACGAACAGATATCGCAGGAAGCGGAGAAGTGCTTGATTTCAAGTCCAGTGGGATGCTGAATATGAAGGGAGGGATCAATCAGCATGTAGATGCTTCTCTCTCTGATTCAGCCATAAAAGAGCTGCCTGGATTTGTAGTCAATTCACTGACACTCGATGAAAACAACCGTCGTAAAGTTCGATGCAGAATTTATGGAACATTTGCTGAACCAAAGGTGGAACTTGACAGGGAGATCCTCAAGAACGCATTAGGTAATGTGTTTGAGCAGATGAGAGAAAATCTGAAGGGTATTTTCAGGAAAAAATAGATTTTGGATAACTATTCCCAGTTACTGACTTCCAGAGGTCTTGAGCGCAGGCTCAAGCGATATCTTCTAAAAAACCGGCATCAGTTTGCAGCCACAACCACTCCTGGCTTTGAACATCAACTCCAATCGGAGCTTTCAGAAATTGAAGGAGTAGAGGTAAAAGATCTGATAAGTGGAGGTGTGGAGTTTTGCGGTCCTCTGGATCTTATTTACAGTACCAATTTGTATCTGCGGACTGCCAACCGGATTCTGATGCGAATTGAGAGCTTTACTGCATGTTCATATCCTGAGCTTTACAACAAATGCCGCAGAATTGGCTGGGAATTGTACTGTGGCTTTTCAGGTGCAGTCAGCATTTCGGTTTCATCCAGAAATTCAAGGCTTCATCACACTGATAATATCGGAAAGACGGTGTTTGATGCCCTTTCTGAGCATATGAAAAAGCTGGGAGTACATGTAATCAACGATCCTGATGCCGCTATCGTTTTCCATGTCAGATTTTTTCAGGATGAGTGCACAATCAGTATCGACTCCAGCGGCGATTTGCTTTATAAGAGAGGGTATCGCCTGAAAACTGCGTTTGCACCTTTGCGGGAAACGATTGCAAGTGCAGTACTCATGCTTGCTGAATGGAGCAAGTATCCGGTGATAATTGATCCAATGTGCGGATCTGGAGTATTCATTTTGGAAGCGGTATCAATGGCTCTTCACAAAACTCCAGGAGTAAACCGAAGTTTTGCATTTATGAACTGGCCTGCTTTTAACAGTCAAAAATGGGAGAAAATCCGCAGAAAAGCTATAAGTGAAGAGCTTGAATATACAGGAAAAAAGTTTTTCGCTTCAGATATCGAAGAGGAAGCGATAATCAGTGCCAGAGAAAACGCAAGTCGGTTAAAGGTGGCCGATTCTGTAGAAATTAGTAAACAGGATTGCCTCACTTTAAAGCCACTTGGTTCACCTGGATTACTTATTTCCAACTTACCCTATGGTAAGCGGGTAGGAGCTTTTGAATCAGGATTACATGAATTTTTTGCAAAGCTGGGAAAGCATCTTTGCAAGCAATTCAGTGGATGGAGTTTCGCTTTTATTGTGGAAGATCCTGGTTTTGCAGAAATATCCGGTCTAAGGGTCAATAAAGAGCTCCGATTTAAAAATGGAGGAATTGCGGTAAGACTGGTTATGGGCAGAATCTGAAGCTGTTATTTCGTTTTATCCTGGGCCAAAGAGCTCCTGCTGGCCGGAGATGATATTGTCAAAGCTGGTACCTGTAAACTCCAGGATCGAATCTGCGATCGGTTTAAGCTGACATTCGATATAATGATCATAGTCAATGGGAGAGGAGAGGTTTTCCAGGGGTTGAGGGCCGTTAGTGGTGATATAATAACGGATTATGTTTGAAGGTGTTTTTAAGAGGCGGGCGGCCTGTGCATGAGGTGGAATATTGACAGTATATTCATTGAGGCTTTTACGCAAACGTTTTTTGTAGATCAATTGATTATCAAAAATCCCTTTTTTCACCTTGAATATCGTATCGTTGATGTAATCATGAACCGGTAGTCCACAAAAGACTCTTCTTATCAGTTCATTTTGGAAATTCTTTGCAAGATCGGTCCAGTCTGATCGAGCGGATTCCATGCCTTTGAAGATCAGTTTCATCTCACCATTTTCAAGAATACTTCCGCAATAGTGCTTCTTGCTTCCATAAGTTCCACCTCTTATCGAAGGCATAAGAAAGTGACGGAAATGGGTCTCAAATTCCAGATTAAGTGCAGATGTCACCCCGAAAGTGTCTTTCAAATATCTGGCAAGCCAGTTGGTTATCTGCTCGGACAATTTTTCCCCAATGTCATTTGCTTCATTTTCTTTACCTGGGCCAAGCAGTACAAAGAGAGAATCGGTATCACCATAAATGATTCGGTAGGGGGTGGTAGAGTGGATATGTTTTATGGTTTCCTTAAGGATATACTGACCGGTTCTGGTGATTGTGGTTGCCAATTCGGAGGAAAAAAAGCGGCATCCCTGTGCTCCCAGCACTCCATAGAAACTGTTCATCAGGATTTTAATAGCCTGAGACAGGTAAGGGTTTTTATCCTTTTTAGCTTTGGCACGTGCCTGTAGAAGCTGCCCGATAATTTCGGGCAATATTGAGGTTTCGCTGGAAAAGGAGGTGCCATCAGGAGTCTTGATTCGTTTATGTGAATTAATTTTGAAGCCAAGAGGATCGATTTTAAAAGTAAGAATGATCGAAGGGTAAAGACTTCTGAAATCAAGGACCAGTACGTTATCATAGATTCCGGGGACCGGCTCAAGTACATAACCGCCTGGCAGAGGATTTGAGGGTGCAGGGATATCTTCCACATTTGAAGCTACAAATCCAAGCCGGTGTAAACGTGGCAGGTAAAGGTGATCAAATGCGGCCACACTTCCGCCTGTTCTGTCTAGAAGAAGACCAGAACGTTTTGACCTTTCGATTGCATTAGGAAGGATGCCGGCTTTGTTGAATATCTCCATAGTTAATCTGGCGTCCTCCAGGTTATATTGCGCCAAAGCCAGTTTATCTTCTTTGAAAAGACGGTTTATTTCTGCAATTTTTTCTTCACCGCTTTTTTCAATCAGTTTTGTCTCGTTAAGCATCGCTGAGGCTACAAAATTGAGGGAGTATTCCTCGAAGGTAAAATAGTTGGCCCGTAGCATGGTGGGGACATCCATGACGATTCTTCCGGGGATTCGTACCAGAAGGTCGGTACCGGAGCGGTTTTGAACGATTCGCGAACCGCTGTCTTTTCCCAGATTAAAAGGGATGTTTAAAAAGGTACAACGCTCAAAAATTTTCTGGAGGTCAAAATTAATCACGTTCCATCCAATCAGAATATCTGGGTTTTGATCACTGATATGCTGAAAAAAGCGTTGAATCAACTCCTTTTCATTTGAGCAGAAGGTTATTGGTTCGGAAGATTCTTCTTTTCCGATTATAAAGACAGCATCAGTCTTGCCAGTGCAGGCGATGCTGTAGATTTGCCCGGTTTCTGTATTGGTTTCGATATCAAAAGACAACACTTTGAGGGATATATTGACATCTGTACCTCTGATGTGAGGATTATGTAGAAAGAGAGTTCCATTATGGTTACTGACAGCGCCGGATGCTTCAAATCCACCTGCCACAAATCTTTCCATCAAGAAGCGTTCTACCGGGTTGATATCTGATTCATAAACAATAATACCGCTTTTATGAAGTTGTTCTTTTGTCTCTAAAAAACCAGAGTAGGTGCTGAAATAAAGGCAGTCAACCTCTGTTCCATCCATTGCCTTTAAAGGAAGTACTTTTCGTTCTGTTGCTTTAATAGTAAGATTTGGCACTGTAGTTCTGGGAACGAAAAACATGGGGCGGAAATTATCGATAATAATCTTTACAGAGTTTTGGTTTTCGGCAACTGCATACAGGGTAATCTCAAAGTGGCTTCCAATATCGCGACTGGTATAATTTAGAAGAAAGCAATGAAGAGATTCTGAATCAGACATAGTTAAAAAATAGCATTTTTAAAATCAGGGATCAAAACAATGGAAGGGGGTAAATTGGCACTGATATTGAGTTTAGATTTAGTTTTGTGTTAAAAAAGACTGATTTTTAAAAACGCTGAAATCATTTTTAATTAATGCTTTTATCTTACAACAACACTTTTTACCGGGAGGATCTATGGATAATATGTGGGAGAAGCTGAAAAAAGGAGTTCGTGAAGGTGCTGCTCTTTCTATGGAAAAAATCGAGGAGTATACGAAGTTAGGGAAATTAAAGGTAGAGGAGATGGCTACCAAACGCAAAATCGAACGTAATTATGGTGATATCGGAGAAAGAGTTTTCGATCTTTTTGAGGATGGAAAGGGAGCGGATATTGCTCAGGATTTGACCATTAAAAAGGCGGTTGAAAACATCGCTGCTTTGCGTGAGGAGCTCATAGAGATTGCCAAAAAAATTAAAGAGGTAGGAGAGAGTTCCAAAAACTCAAAAGCCGATGAAGAAGACGAAATTAATGGAATTTAGCACCTGATTCGGACGATTGTTACTGTGCTTTTTTTATGATATCTGGTGTAAAGCACTGTTTTTATCGTTCCTTCTGCTTTGCTGCTCAATCAAGTCCTAACGCCTGTGGCGGTAGGATTTGACTTAATGTCCTGAGCAGATATGGTTCGCATAAAAAAAACTGACCTGTTTTTTAAAGACGAAATTGAATATGGGCACTGAGCGAAGCCGAAGTGTATTTTCTGGCAGAGCGGTGAATTTTTTTTTGTGTTGTAATAAGGAGTTTAGGCAGAATCATTAAATGAAAAAAAGAACGATTCTCATAGTGCCCCCATATGGAATACCTGTAAAAACGATCAGGATCCGTCTGTCGGTAATGATTACTTTTTTAACCCTTATATTATTGGGTTTTTTAGGCTATTTCATTCCATTCAATAATTTCACACTGAATGTGATGGAAACCAATCAGAAGAATAATTTAACAGAACAGAATAATGCCCTGTTAAGAAAAATCATATCCACCCTGCGGCTTTTAAATAACCTTAAAGATCAGGTAGCTCGTCTTGAGGCAAAGCAGAAGGTCGCGGCACAGTTTAGCGGTGCTGGTGAGGAATCAGCAGAGCTCAAACCTGGAATCGATTTTCAGAAGATGAGTACGGATGAGCTGTTGCAGTTTGTTGAAAACCGGGAAAAGCTCTTTGAGTCGTTTTATGACAATGTCAATAGTAATTATCTGCTGGAAAACATACCTGTAATATATCCTGTGGAAGATTCTTTTGTGGTCTCCCGTGGATATGGATCTTCCATCGATCCTTTTACTTCAAAAGTTAAATGGCACCAGGGTATCGATCTGGTTGCTCCAGAAGGGTATCCAATTATAGCTGCAGCATCAGGGGTGGTTAGTCGACTGGAGAATCATCCGGTATGGGGGGTGAGAATAACACTTGAGCACAAGAGTGAGTTTGAGACGGTATATGCTCATGTCGGACAGGCCTTGGTAAGCAAGGGTAAGAATGTAAAAAAAGGTCAGGTAATTGGAAAGATGGGGCTGTCTGGGTTAAGCACTGGAATACATCTTCATTATGAGGTTATTCATAAGGGAGTACATATAAATCCCACTAGTATTCTATTTCCATCTCTTCTTAAGTGAACACTGAGTGGCTTTTCTTTCTTTCTTATTTTATTAGAATCAACAATATTGCTGCGGCGGCTGCCAGAACGATCCCACCTGCAGAGATCAGTAGTTTGGTAGAAATCTTTTTGGGAGGTTTCCATAACGGAATGCTCAGGGGATTGCTCATATAGCGGCAGATCAGATCTTGAGGTGCTCTGTCGGAAACTTTCCGAAGAATGGCGAAAAGCTCATGTCCGAAATCTGCGATATTGTTAAAGCGATCATGAGGTTCAAGTGCCATGCTTTTATCGATGCACCTGATAAGTTCTTTAGGAAATGGCAGATCATAGGAATCTAAAGGTTTATACTGTCCTTTGGTTTTTTTCTGGACCAGTTCGGTAAGGGTTTTTTGTGGAAAACAGCGAGCGCCGCATAGCATTTCGTAGAGAACTGTACCTAGTGAAAAGATATCACTTCTGTGATCCAAGGGTTTCCCATTGAGTTGTTCGGGGCTGAGATAAACCAGAGTTCCCATGATTTTGGCTCCAACAGTGTGCAAGCTTACTTCACTGGGGCGGGCAATCCCAAAGTCCATAAGTTTAACTATTCCATCCTTGGAGATAATGATATTGTCAGGTTTAATATCTCTGTGAATAAGTCCGTGATAAACCTTGCCATAGAGTGTATAGTCCTTGGTGTGGGCATAATGTAGAGCTTGACAAATGAAATAACCTACTGAGAGGGCTACTGCCAAAGGAAGGCGATTGCTTTGTGCAAGGAGGTTTCGGATAGAAACACCATCCACAAATTCCATTTCAAGAAACGGGATTTGCTGGTCGATATGTCCGATATTATGTATTTCCACTATATTAGGGTGATGGAGATCGGCCATGATTTTAGCTTCGGTAAGAAATCTTTCACGAGCTTCTTTGTCGGTATATTTTTTAAGCACTTTTACCGCGCGCACCACTTCAAGTCCTTCATGCCAGACCTTATAAATAGTAGCACTTCCGCCTTCGCCAATTAATAGCTGCACTTTACTGGGACCGATCTTATCCCCTGGAGCAGGCATTGGGATGTCCTGTGGTTTATAAGGATTCTGGATCGGATCGTTTAGTTTCATGTGGCGCATTTCTGGGTTGTCTGGCTGCAGATTGGTCATATACCCGTTTACCCCGGCTAAAGGAATGTTCTATATTTACTGGCCTGGTTACTGAAATTATGCAATTTATAGCAGAATAGAAGCTTTATGCCAATGTAACCACAGCTATAAAATATTATTGTACCATTGGTAGTGGATAGTTTAAAGATAATGATAGAATCGAATGCGGAAAAGATTTTAATAGTGCGATTCTCTTCAATGGGGGATGTGATTTTAGTGTCAGCCTTGTTTTCGGCATTGAAGAGTCGTTACAGTAATTCTGAAATAACTTTTGTTACCGATTCCCAGTATACCGGGCTTTTCCAGGACGACGAAAGACTTTACAGAGTATACGGGGTTTCGAAAAAAGAAAATTCAGTTGATTACGGATTGTTGCAGAAAAGCTGGGATCTGGTGATTGATCTGCAGAATAATCGAAGAAGCAAAGCCCTTTTGACAAAGATAAAGCAAAAGAAAAAGGTGGGTACCTTTCGTAAACCATATCTGAAAAGGGCATTAAGACTTCTGGCCCGCATTGGTAAATATTCTGAAAAAGACATGGTGGTGGCAAGATATCTTGAAGCGGGTGGAATCGGCTATGATGTTTCCAGGCCTCAATCCTGCAGATTAACTTTTAAATCATCGGAATTGCCTGAGCACATCAGGGAGCAGATGAACACCGGAGAGATAATTCGTCCTATAATTGCTCTGATACCTTTTGCTGCATGGAAAAACAAGGAATGGCCTCTGGACCGGTTTGTAAATGTGGGCCAATATTTTCTTGTAAAGGGATGGGATGTGTGCATTCTGGGTGGACCTCAGGAGATGCATAAGGCAGAGATGATGGCCAGGTTAACAGGGCATCGATGTTTTTCTCTTGCAGGAAAACTGTCTCTTTACGAATGCGGATGTCTACTACAGAAGTGTTCTCTGGCTCTGGGTAATGATACCGGTTTATCTCATCTTGCACGGGCTTGTGGTGTAAGGACAGGAATAATTTATGGTCCTACAACTCGGCACTGGGGTTTTTACCCCCAGGGGGAGCCGCCATTTAAAGTATTTGAGTCATCTTTTTTCTGCCGACCTTGTCATGCGCATGGCGGAAACATCTGTTTGATAAACAGAGGGTGTATGAGAGCAATCAGCTCGGATCTGGTGATTAAAGAACTGCTGGAGCTGGTTAAATCGTCAGATTAAAAGAGGAATTACTTGCTTTTTTTTTTGCAAATATTTACATTGAAATTATGAACATAACAGATCTGACATCTTCAGTTTTTTCAGTGACCGTTCTCTCCGGGATTACGGGTGTCATTATTATTATACCGGGACAAAGGGAAACGGGTTTTTAGAATCAGAATAAGTAAAGATTTTCAGGCCCGTTTCTCTTAAAGGAAACGGGCCTTTTTGTGTTTTAAACTTACTTAATTCTTGATTGTTGGGGTAAAAGGTCGTATTTTAGTCAGCTGTTTCGGTGCAGTTTGGATTATCAGTAAATGCATCGAACTGGTTCAGGGAGGACAAGTTGAAGGTAACAGGCGCACAGATTCTTATAGATGCTTTAAAAAAAGAAGGTGTTAAAGTAATATTTGGTTATCCCGGTGGTGTAGTCATTCCAATTTTTGATGTTTTGTATGACACCAAAGAAATTACTTTCGTTTTGACAAGACACGAACAGGCTGCGGCCCATGCAGCGGATGGATATGCCAGAGCTACGGGTAAAGTCGGAGTATGCCTGGCGACTTCAGGACCTGGTGCAACAAATATAATGACAGGGATCGCAACTGCCTATCTTGACTCCATACCCATGGTGGCTATCACAGGGCAGGTTTCAACCTCTCTTCTGGGTACCGATGCTTTTCAAGAGGCGGATGTGGTGGGAATCAGCCGGCCGATTACCAAACATAACTATTTAGTCAAGTCTATTGATGAACTGCCACTCATATTGAAACAGGCATTTCATATAGCAAGCACTGGAAGACCAGGCCCGGTATTGGTTGATATCCCGGTTGATGTTTCCAGAGCGGTGACAGAAAACTATTGTTATCCTGAAACTGTGTCGATGCGCAGTTACAGACCAAATACAAACGGACATTTTCGCCAGATACAGAAAGCGGCCGAAGCCATTGCAAAAGCAAAGAAACCGGTAATTTTTGCCGGAGGGGGGGTAATTCATTCAGGAGCTTATCAGGAGCTTCTTAAACTTGCTGAATATACCAATATTCCTGTTACCACCTCTTTGATGGGTCTTGGATGTTTTCCTGGTACTCATCCGCTTTTTATTGGAATGCCGGGGATGCATGGAGCAAAAGCAGCAAACTATGCTATTCAGGAATGTGATCTTATCATCTCCATAGGAGCTCGTTTTGACGATAGAGTAACCGGTTATGTGGCAGAGTTTGCTCCTGAGGCAGACATTATTCATATGGATATAGATCCGGCTGCAATCTCCAAAATAATAAAGGTAGATATTCCGGTCGTGGGTGATGCCAAAAAGATACTGATAGAATTAAATAAAATCATTCAGCCAAGAAATGCAGACCAGTGGAATGAAAAGGTGATGAGATGGAAAGGTAAAAAGCTCTTTAATTATACCGATTCATCTGAGATAATAAAGCCTCAGGCGGTTATCGAAGCTGTTTACAGAGAAACTGGTGGAAACGCAATTATAGCCACTGAAGTAGGGCAGCATCAGATGTGGACTGCCCAGTATTATCTGTTTGACAAACCTAGAACATTGCTTACTTCTGGTGGGCTGGGAACGATGGGATATGGTTTACCGGCTGCAATGGGTGCTGCAGTTGCCAACCCTCAGGTACCGGTAATTGACATTGCAGGTGATGGCTCTATACAGATGAATATTCAGGAGTTAGCCACTTTATCCCTGAATAATATTCCGGTAAAGATAGTTATTTTAAATAACTCTTACCTGGGAATGGTAAGACAGTGGCAGGAGCTTTTCCATAATAAGCGTTACAGCTCGACCTGTCTGAGAGGGGGGGCTCTCTGTAATCAATGTGTAGGGACACAGAAATGTCAGAAACAGTATATCCCTGATTTTGTGACATTGGCAAAAAGTTATAATGTCGCTGCTTTCAGGACAGATAAACCGGATCAGATATCAAGTGTGTTGAAGGAAGGGCTGGCAGTGAAGGGGCCTGCATTAATGGAATTTATAGTTGCACCTGAGGAGAATGTATTTCCAATGGTTCCTGCGGGAAAACCCCTTGATGAGATTCTGGAGGGATGATGGGTATACATACGATTTCAGTATTGGTTGAAAATAACAGTGGGGCTCTATCTCGAATCTCGGGGTTGTTCTCCAGCAGAGGCTATAATATCTCCAGTTTGACTGTGGCAGAAACTGATGATCCTACTGTTTCAAGAATGACAATAGTTGTCGAAGGAGAAGAGAATATCCTTGAGCAGATCTTTAAACAGCTCAATCGACTGATCGATGTAATCAAGGTTATCGACTTTCAGGGAGAACCGGTAGTAGAACGGGAGATGGTATTGGTGAGAATTGATTCCAACCATTCCAATCGTCACGAGGTGGTGGGATTAGGAAATATTTTCGGTGCAAAAGTGGCAGCCGTTGCTCCATCTTCTATTACTTTTGAAATGATGGGTACCAGAAGTATAATAAACGATTTCATCAACATGATTAAGCCTTATGGTATAAAGGAAATTGTACGTTCCGGTACAATTGCTATTGGACAAACCAGAAAATAGTCGCGCTAAGGAGAGCTCTTGTCAAGTGGTGTGGAAGAACTTTCCAGCGTTATAATTTTTTCACTTTTTTAAAAGGAGCCTGTAAAGATGGCAATTATTGATTTCGGCGGTGTACCGGAAGAAGTGATTACGAGAAAAGAATTTTCTCTAGCTAAAGCACGAACAACCCTTAAAAAAGAAACCATCGCAATTATCGGTTATGGTGTTCAGGGGCCCGCTCAGGGACTTAACCTTAAAGATAATGGTTTCAATGTTATTGTTGGTCAGGCCAAATCTTTTAAAAAAGACTGGGATCGGGCTGTAAAGGATGGCTGGGTACCTGGAAAAACTCTTTTCGATATAGAAGAAGCAGTTGAAAAAGCAACTATTGTTCAGATGCTGGTTTCCGATGCTGCACAGATGGCAATCTGGCCTACCGTTAAAAAACATCTCAAGCCAGGTGATGCTCTTTATTTTTCACATGGCTTCTCTATAGTCTATAAAGATCAGACTAAAGTTATTCCTCCGGAAGATGTGGATGTCATTATGGTTGCTCCCAAGGGAAGCGGGCTCAATGTCCGTCGTAATTTCCTTTCTGGTGCAGGAATCAATTCAAGTTTCGCTGTTTTTCAGGATGCTACTGGCAGAGCCAGAGAGCGCTGTATTGCTTTGGGAATCGGGGTTGGTTCCGGATATCTGTTTGAAACTACTTTTGAGAAGGAAGTTTACAGCGATTTAACCGGGGAACGTGGTGTACTGATGGGCGCTCTTGCAGGGATTATGGAAGCCCAGTATGACGTGTTAAGAAAAAATGGTCACAGTCCATCTGAAGCCTTTAACGAAACTGTTGAAGAGCTTACCCAGAGCCTTATCAGGCTGGTGGATGAAAACGGTATGGACTGGATGTATGCAAACTGCTCTGCAACTGCTCAGCGGGGCGCACTTGACTGGAAACCAAAGTTTAAAAATGCAACTCTGCCGGTTTTCAAAGAACTTTATGAATCAGTGAAAAGCGGTAAAGAAACAAAACGAGTGCTTACTTCTTGTGGTAAGCCTAATTATAAGGAACTGCTGGATAAGGAACTTTCAAAAATGGGCAATTCCGAGATGTGGCTTGCAGGTAAAGCTGCCCGAAGCCTGCGTCCAAGGGAAAAAGCCAGGGAGATTACCAAATCTACCAAAGGTGTTTCCGGACGTCAGGGAAACTGATCGGTTTATTTTTGCACTCTCGCAAGAGAGTGCATTTTCAAAGATTCTATGAAAAACAAAATCCTGATTTTTGATACAACTTTACGTGATGGTGAACAGGCCCTAAGTGCCAGCTTATCTGTTGATCAGAAACTGAGGATTGCCCGGCAATTGGCAAAGCTCAATGTCGATGTAATAGAAGCAGGCTTTCCAGTTTCTTCTCCTGGTGATTTTGAATCGGTTTCAACAATTGCCCGCGAAATTGAGGGACCAATAATTTGTGGCCTTGCCAGGGCCATAGAAAAAGATATCCTGACTTGCGCAAAAGCCTTAAAAGATGCAAAACGTCCCCGGATTCATACTTTTATTGGTACTTCGGCAATACATGCCGAAAAGAAGCTGCGCAAAAGTGAAGAAGACATCATCGAGATGGTGAAAACTCATGTACGTCTGGCAAGACGCTACTGCAATGATGTGGAATTTTCTGCTGAAGATGCAGGAAGAACCGGGGTGGATTTTCTTTGCCGTATTGTTGAACAGGCTATTGAGGCAGGTGCCAATACCATTAATATCCCTGATACGGTCGGATACACTACTCCCGAACATTTTGCAGCAATTATTGATCAGTTATTTAACAAAGTCCCCAACATTGATAAAGCAGTATTATCTGTTCATTGTCATAATGATCTGGGAATGGCCACAGCAAATTCATTAACTGCTGTCTCTCATGGAGTCAGACAAATTGAATGTACTGTAAATGGAATAGGGGAACGGGCCGGTAATGCTGCACTTGAAGAAATTGTGATGGCTATAAAGGTAAGACAGGATCTGTTTAATGTGCAGACCGATGTAAATACCTGTGAAATAATGCGTTCCAGCAAGCTTGTTAGAGATATCTGCAATATGCCGGTACAGCCCAATAAAGCGATTGTGGGAAGTAATGCTTTCTCACACTCTTCCGGAATACATCAGGATGGTGTGCTGAAAGCAAAAAAGACTTACGAGATTATGACTCCTCAATCGGTAGGGCTAAAAGAAAACCGGATGAATCTTACAGGGAGATCCGGAAGTCATATGGTAAAAAGTCGTCTGCTGGATTTGGGATATCATGAGAAAGAGATTGAAAATTCCCAGTTTTATGAGAAGTTTAAGGAACTGGCTGATAAGAAGGGCAGAGTATATGATGATGATCTTATTGCCTTGATGGAATCAAAAAGCAGCGATGATCTCAAGGATGTTTTTACTTTGGAATATCTCAATGTTGCAAGTGGAAAAGGTACAGTGCCTACTGCTACAGCAAGAATTCTTGTGGATGGCAAGTTATTTCAGGAAGCAGCATGTGGGGACGGAGCGGTTGATGCCGCTACAAAAGCTATAGACAGAATCGTTGGATATAAAATAACTATCGAGAAATATCATCTGGAAGCTGTGACTGAAGGACGAGAGGCGCAGGGAAGAGTATCAATTGTCGCCCGCTGCGCAGAGGGGATTTTCACTGGCAATGGTACCAGCACAGATATAGTGGAGGCATCTGCGATTGCTTACATGGATATTGTTAACAAAATAGCACGCATGAAAAAATTCAATCGTAAATTACCGGTTCTCCCAAGAGAATCGTTATGATAAAAAAATGTTACTCTTAAGAGAGGAAGATTGATGAAGACCTACAATATCGCCCTAATGCCCGGTGATGGGACCGGGCCGGAAGTAATAAAGGAAGGTGTAAAGGTGCTTGAAGCACTTGCCCCCAAGTTCGGATTGAAATTCAATTTCACCAACTTTGATTTCGGAGGGGAGCGTTACAAACGGACTGGAGAAACTCTTCCTCAGAGTGCAATCGAAGAGCTTAAAAAATTTAATGCAATTTATCTGGGTGCAATCGGACATCCTGATGTGAAGCCAGGAATTCTGGAACTTGGCATATTACTTAAGCTGCGTTTTGCGCTGGATCAGTATATTAATTTACGGCCGGTAAAACTTTATCCCAATGTGGAATCGCCCCTAAAAGACAAAGGGCCTGAACATATTGATTTCGTGGTAATAAGAGAGAATACCGGCGGCATATATACCGGAATGGGTGGAGCCAGCATGGTCGGTACCAAAGATGAGATTGCCACACAATTGATGGTTTATTCGAGACCGGTTGTGGAAAGATGCATTCGTTTTGCTTACGAATATGCCAGGAAGCGAAACAAGAAAAAAACACTTACTCTGGTTCACAAATGCAATGTACTTACTTATGCAGGGGATTTATGGGTACGTACTCATAAAGAAGTAGGAGACAGAGATTATCCGGATATCAAACAGGATTATAACCATGTTGACGCCTGTACCATGTGGATGGTCAAAAGCCCTGAATTTTACGATGTAATAGTTACCGAAAATCTCTTCGGCGATATTATTACTGATCTGGGTGCAATGATTCAGGGAGGAATGGGTATTGCTGCAGGTGGTAACATAAACCCTGAAGGTGTATCCATGTTTGAACCTATTGGAGGAAGTGCTCCAAAATACACTGGAAAAAATGTAATTAATCCTCTTGCAGCTATATGTGCAGGTGGGATGATGCTTGAGATGCTTGGAGAAAATGAGGCTGCTGCTGCCATTGACAAAGCAGTATTTTCAGCATTGGCATCTGGCAAAATCAAAAGTCTTGCTGCAGGGAAGATGGGAATGGGTACGACTGAGGTTGGAGACTTGATTGCTTCCTCTGTTGCCTGATCCTGAAAAGTTTCTCCCGTATAGCACATTTTTATTGGTGTGGGGCTAACCAGGCCCTTTCACCAGATTTAATAATCATCAATTGGTCAGTTGTGTAAACTGACAGGAATATTATGAAAAGCGAAAATCACCCGGTAAAACTGTATGATACCACTTTAAGGGATGGTAATCAGGCGATTGGAATCAGTTTATCACTGAGTGATAAGTTACGAATTGCGGAAAAGCTTAATGATTTGGGTATCCATTACATAGAAGGTGGCTGGCCTAATTCTACAAATACAATTGACACTGAATTTTATCAAAAAGTTGCTACTCTTAATTTACAGGCAAAAATTGCTGCCTTTGGAAGTACCCGTCGTCCTGGATACAAAGCTCAAGACGATCTCTTTCTTTTAAGTCTGGTAAAGACCGGGGCTCCTGTTGCTACTATCTTTGGTAAAAGCTGGGATTTGCATGTAACAAAAGTAATTGGTACTTCTCATGAAGAGAACCTGGATATGATTGGTGAATCGATACTGTTTCTGAAGAAACATTTCGATGAAGTCATTTTCGATGCGGAACACTTTTTTGATGGTTACAAGGCAAATCCTGATTATGCTTTACAGACATTAGAAGTCGCACAACAGGCAGGTGCAGATTGTGTTGTTCTTTGTGATACCAATGGAGGAATGCTTCCTGATGAGGTTTTGAGCCTGTACAATCAGGTAAAAAAAACCATAAGAGTTCAAATCGGTGTTCACATGCACAATGATTCAGGATGTGCAGATGCAAACTCTTGTATGGCTGTCATTGCAGGTGCTTCTCATGTTCAGGGGACTTTCAATGGATTGGGAGAGCGCTGTGGTAATGCAAACCTGTGTACCATAATACCAAATCTACAATTGAAACGGGGATTTAAACTGCTCTCTGATCAGCAGCTCAGCATGATTACATCTGTTTCGGTCTTTATTGCTGAGATTGCTAATGTTATTCATAATGTGAGATTGCCTTACGTAGGAGAAGCTGCATTTTCGCATAAAGCAGGAGCGCATGCTGATGGTGTCAGAAAGGTCCGTCATTCTTTCGAGCATGTTCCGCCGGAATCGGTCGGTAATGCTCGTCAATTCGTAGTCTCTGATCAGGCTGGTACCAGTACCATGCTGGAAAAGCTTAGCTCCATCTATCCTGGAATAGACAAGAAGCATCCTGATGTGAAAAAACTTCTGTTGAAAATTAAAACCATGGAAGCAGATGGTTATCAATTTGAGGCTGCTGATGGCTCATTTGAACTTTTAGCAGGTGAGATTCTGGATCATTTTCAGGAACCTTTTCAGGTGAAAGGATTCAGGGTTATTGAAGAGAAAAGAGCAAATGGGGAGGTCTTCTCAGAAGCAACCATAAAGATACAGGAAGGTGAGCTTTTTGAGCATACGGCTGCTGAAGGTGAAGGACCGGTTAGCGCTCTTGATAATGCCTTGAGAAAAGCTCTGATCAAGTTTTATCCTTCTTTGAAGAGTGTGCGTTTGGATGATTTCAAAGTAAGGGTACTTGATGGAAGAGATGGTACAGAGTCCAAAGTGAGGGTTTTGATAGAATCTTCAGATGGAATTAGCAGATGGGGAACGGTGGGGGTTTCCACTAATATTATTGAGGCTTCATGGATTGCTCTGATTGACAGCCTCAAATATAAACTGATGAAGGACATTAAGAATAAAGGATCGGAAGGTGTTTCCAATTCGGGAGACACCAAAAAGCTTGATCTGCAAATACACTAATATCAGGACTGGTTGATATGAGAAAGAATATTGATTGGCAGGAGTTGGGATTTAAGTACATGCAGACTGATTGCTTTGTGCGGGCAGATTTTAAAGATGGGCAATGGGGGGCTCTTCAGGTGAGTGACAAACCGGAGATGCAGATCCACATTGCTGCAACCTGCTTTCATTATGGGCAAGCCTGTTTCGAGGGGTTAAAGGCTTTCACACAGGTAAATGGTGAGATCTGTATCTTCAGGCCTGAACAGAATGCTCGTCGCATGGAAAAAACAGCCAGACGTTTAATGATGCAGCCGGTTCCTGAAGAACTGTTTTTGGAAGCGGTAAATTTGGTTGTTAAAAGAAATATAGACTATGTGCCTCCATACGGTACGGGTGCAAGTTTATATATCCGACCGCTTCTTATAGGTTCAAGCCCCTATATCGGAGTGCATCCATCTGATGATTACATATTCCTGGTACTATGTATACCGGCTGGACCATATTATAAAAATGGATTTTATCCGGTGAAGGCAATAGTTCAGGAAAATTATGATCGTGCCGCTCCCAGAGGAGTAGGAAATGTTAAAGCCTCCGGAAATTACGCTTCTGGTATGCTTGGAGATTTTGAAGGTAAGGCAAAAGGATATCCTATCAGCTTATATCTGGATTCGGCAACTCACAGCCTGGTGGATGAGTTTGGAACTTCGAATTTTCTGGCCATTACAAAAGACAATAAATATGTCACCCCGGACTCGACTTCTATTCTGGGTTCCATCACCAATGACAGTTTACAGACAATCGCCAGAGATTTCGGAATGAAAGTGGAGAAACGTCATATACCGGTTAATGAACTGCCGGAATTTATTGAGGTGGGGGCATGTGGTACTGCAGC
The DNA here is from genome assembly GCA_964472925.1 of uncultured Fibrobacter sp. Lineage (GTDB taxonomy): Bacteria > Fibrobacterota > Chitinivibrionia > Chitinivibrionales > Chitinispirillaceae > JAAYPC01. Next base: position 25,104 of record CAYYNL010000053.1, read on the forward strand.
AGTTTTGACACCTGTATATTCGATTACTCATGGTGATAAAGTTTATACTTTTGGTAAGGAATGTGAAGCTGGACAGACTCTTACCAGATTATATAAACAAATGCAGGGTATTCAGTACGGAGAAGTCGAAGACAAGCACGGCTGGATGATGAAACTGCGTTAGGCGAATTGTTTAACCTGATTTTCGCACTTGGGGTTAATGCTGTCGCGTATCAAATTTTATTTATGGCTTTCAGGAAACCACTGGCTAAGCCAGTGGAGCCAGATGTCTCCTAAAGGTACTATCGTGCTTTCTTGTTTTCGCGGCTTTGCCGCTTAACCAAGTACTACCGCCTGTGGCGGTAGTACTTGACTGGCTTTTTTGCTGCTACTAAGGTTAAA
>CAYYNL010000054.1:0-25383 GCA_964472925.1 uncultured Fibrobacter sp.
CGCGTCATCGCGGCTTAGAGACGCGTCAGCGCAGCTTAGAGTCGCGTCATCGAAGCTTAACTAAGCCCCCTTGAGGCGCCCATATTAATCCCCCTTTTAAAGGGGGACCGTTATTGGTTATTGGGATTTTTTTAAGAAAGAGTGCTTATTATTTTGAATTTACTCGCATAATCCACTTTGTTTTTATGCTTTTTTTCCGTTTTTTCCCTCTCAACATCCTTTTATATTGAATAGGCTGTACCAACACCTGATATAATCTTGCAAAAATCCGAAAGCTCGCGATTGTTTCACTTATTGTAAAAAACCACAAACAACTCGTATTCAAGATCAGGAAAACCAACCCGGATGGAGTAAAAATTGTGATTAATCAAGAAAATGATAACCCTGAACAGAAACTGGCACTTGGTTTTTTGCAACAAACCTCAGAAAACATTTTTCTGACCGGGAATGCTGGTACTGGGAAAACCACTTTTCTTCGTAACCTCAAAAAACAATCGCCTAAAAGAATGGTAGTGCTTGCCCCCACCGGTGTTGCTGCAATCAATGCCGGAGGAGTAACAATACACTCCTTCTTTCAAATGCCTTTCGGGCCATTGGTCCCTGGCACATCTGAAGTAAGGAATTCCAATGTACAACCAGGCAAATACCATAAGTTCAGTCGTGAAAAATTGAATATTATCAGAAGTCTTGATCTGATAGTAATCGATGAGATAAGTATGGTAAGGGCGGATCTGCTGGATGGAATAGATGAACAACTCAGAAGACTGCGAAAAAATGATAAGCCTTTTGGCGGAGTTCAACTACTATTGATCGGAGATCTTCAACAGCTTCCTCCTGTCACCAAAGAAGATGAATGGGAGATACTTAAACACTATTATGATACTCCGTTCTTTTTTGGAAGTAAAGCATTGCAGCAGTCAAAATATCTGACTATAGAACTGAAAAAGATCTACCGCCAAAATGATCCAAAATTTATAGATCTTTTAAATAAAATCCGCTATAGCGATAAAAGCCCGGATACTCTGGCTCAACTCAACAGCAGATATCAGCCTGGAGTCAATCTCGATACTGAAGGGTGTATCATCCTTACCACCCATAATTATCAGGCAAAAAGGATTAATGAAGAAAAAATGAGAGTACTCCCTGGTAAACTCCATAAATTTACCGCTAAAATAGAAGGGGAATTCCCTGAATACTCTTTCCCCACCGATTTTGAGCTGGAGATTAAAGCTGGCGCTCAGGTGATGTTTATCAGGAACGACTCTTCCCAGGAAAAACGTTTCTTTAATGGTAAAATCGGTAAAGTAGAAAAAATTGATAACGATATGATTTATGTGAACTGTCTTGAAGACGGTGAGATAATAAAAGTAGGCCCAGAAATATGGCAAAATATTAAATATGGACTTAACCATGAAACAAACGAAATTGTGGAAACAGTGATTGGCAGTTTCACCCAGTACCCACTTAAGCCGGCATGGGCTATTACCATACATAAAAGTCAGGGGCTTACCTTTGATAAAGTAATTATCGATGCCGGGGCAGCATTTACTCATGGTCAGGTTTATGTAGCCTTAAGCCGGTGTAAAACACTCGATGGATTGATCCTGACATCTCCAGTTTCTCCCCGCGTACTTATCAGTGACCCATCAGTATCCCAGTTTACCCGAAATATTCAGCAAAATCAGCCCGGCGAACTCCAACTGAAAAAAGCATCTCTGGCTTATCAGCAGCAACTGCTTAAAGAACTCTTTGATTTCTCTCATCTGAATAAACAAATCAATTTCTTTTTGAAACTGGTCAATCAGAATCGGGAAAATATTTTTCAGGATATTATTTCCTTATTGAATAAATATGCAGCAACTGCGAAAGCGGAAGTTTTCGATATCTCCGAAAAATTCACCGCTCAGATCCTTTCCCTTCTAAACATTAACCCCGATGTCGAAAAAAACGAGCAGCTTAAAGAGCGGATTAAAAAGGCGGTTCCCTATTTTGTTTTAAAGATTCAAAACTGCATAGGAAATTTTTTGCAGTCCGCAGAAGAAATAAGCTTTGACAACAAAGAAGTAAAAAAGTACTTCGAAGACTGTAAGAAGAAAATTATCGATCTGCAGAACACTAAAATTGCCTGTCTGGAAGTCTGTAGAGATGACTTTTCTGTCAATGCTTTTCTGGAAGCCAGATCAAAGGCATTAATCGAAAAAACTGCAACTGTAAAAACCAGACATGCCGATGTTGTTATTTATGAAAATTCACATCCTGCTCTGTTTCAGAAACTTAAACTCTGGAGGTCACAAACATCCTCTCAATTGGATCGTCCTGAATTCATGATCCTTCACAACAGAACAATTTTGGAAATATGCACCCTGCTTCCCTCCTCACTCGATGAGCTCAAAACTGTCAATGGCATGGGGAAAAGAAAACTCAATGAATACGGTTCACAGATTCTGGAAATCGTTGACAGCTATTGCAGGGATGCCAGAATCATTAAAAGAGACATGCCAGAAACGAAGCTGAATGTTAAAAAGAATGATACACGGCAGATAACCTTAGACCTTTTTAAATCCGGTAAAACACTACAGGAAATCGCTACTTACAGAAACCTTACCCTTTCCACCATCGAAGGGCATATTATACATTTTATCGCCACTGGTGAACTTGCTGTAGACCAATTCGTGAGCCCTGAAAAGCTCTCAGAAATGAGCGAATATTTTTTGACTCACAAATCCAGGTCGCTCTCTCTGGCAAAAGAACACTTCGGCAATAAATACACTAATGGAGAGCTCAAAATGGTTATTGCGCACCTGAGCTGCTCTGTTGCTGAAGATGATAAGGCGTATCCGGACTCAGTGCTACAATAAAATCACTAAGCTCTGTCATTTGACGACGGATATTTTCGATATGGTAATTAACGAAATTCTTTGTATTATGCGTCTGTGAATTTTTTATAGCTGTCAGCAAATCGATTCTGCTTGAATACATCTGGAAAAGCTGATTACAGCAAACCAGAATCGATGCACTATCCTTGTAATTATGCTCCATCAAAAATTTCATATACCTTATCTTCTCAGATATCGGAAAGGTTTTCATGTTCTTAAACCAGCGATCATTGTCATGTATGCTGTTGCAAATGCTATCCATTCTGTTCTGAAGACTGTCGATAATAATGGCATACTTATTTTTCTCATCAATTTTTATGGTTCTTGCAGAAAAAATGTCTACACTATCCCGGAATACCCGCTCACTTGAATCGATTTCGACTGGTTTATAGACCTCCATTTCCTTCTCTTTTCGGATCTTTTCTTTTCTGATTTCAACATCTGCGTGCTTATAGCGATTAATCATGAGAGAATCGGCGATCCGTATGGAATCGGCCACTCTCAGAGAATCAGTTCTTTTTAAGGAATCTGCTACATGCTTTTCTATAAGCGCACGTGAATACAAACGCAGTTTCGCTTCGCTGGAAATCGAAAAAAGAGCCAACAGCATTATTCCGTAAATCAGTTTCATTACCAGCCTTTCTGAAAAAGTGAACACCTGTTTCTATACCATTGAAGATTTCATTATGTTATCATCTTTTATCAACTTGTTCAAGGAGAGTAAAATAAATCAGGCACTTTGCCTAATACATACGATTTAATAATAAATGGCATTTTTCAGAATTCTTCAGAACTTGCAAGATGAATACTTCTCTGAAAAAGTGATTGATGGGCACGTTCTCTATTTACAATTAGTGTATAGCGGACAATTTGGTTTAAAGCTCTTACAAACTTAATGATAACACTAGAATCAGTTATCCAATACACCGGGGGCTAAATTCAACAACGAAATCTTCATAATATTCCTATAACGGTTTACAGGAACACCAAAATAAACTCACAACAGTATTTAAGCCTAAAAACCGCAGTAGGTGACGATGAAGAACCGTAATATATTGATGCAGAAAGGCTTGAAGTCCTTGAAGGTTTTATCTACTGGTGATAAGACCGAAAGGACTAAAAGCCTCTATGCGCAATAGATTACCTGTTATCCGCGTCAATCTACTGCGGTTTTTAGGTTAAGAAACCTATTTGAAATCAATTTTGATTTGCACTTTTCTTTCCGAAACTATTTAACTATACTGAATCTTGTCTTATACTTTTTATTATCCGTATCAATTCCCAGCAGATATTTCCCACAATGAAGAACCTGTACACCAGGAATACTGAACTGATGGTTAGCTTGGAGAAAACTTTCCCCCTTTAAAACAGTCTTACCTGAAAGATCGTACACGGTAAAGGCAATATCTTTCGATTCTTCATTTTTCAATAGAAAAACTGGCCCAGACATGCTATTTACCATCTGTACCACTTCCATGTTACCCACTGTCCCAAACCTGTTATTCTTTACAGAAACCTTTGACATCAGAATTGAAGCCGCAGTATTAAGAAGTGGTTGTGTTCCATCAGATAATCTCCCTGCTTTCAACTCCCAGATAATAGTTCCACCAAAACCATTTTCCAGACAATATTTAGCTTTCATTCCAATCGACATTGTATCATCGAAACTGCAATATTCGTTTGTAGATGACAGGCAATATGGAACCATGGCAGTTTCATCCCAGTACCTGGTATATTCTCCAGATTCAATTTTACTTACTAGCATCGAATAGTCTATCGATCCGGAAGTCTCACCCAGACCAGTAAACGATTGATTCGGCCCCTGACATCCAGTAAAACTTTTCCCATAGAAAGCCATGCCGATATTAAGTTTTGAAGCAGGTACACCTCTTTGTAAGTAATATTTCATCGCCCTGTCCAGTGACCAGTTCTCATCAGACCCATAATCATAAAGAGGACTGTTGTGCCATGCATGAGTGCTCCATTCACCAGTATAATCGTATGTCATTATGGAAATGTAATCCACATCATTATTAAACTGCTCCACCAGAAAATTTTTGCCATGATAAGAACCACCGGAAACAGCCAGGGTAATAAGCTTTTTATCCCCATCCATTGCATCCAATGTATCTCTTAACTCTGCAAGGAGCAACACAAAGTTTTGGTCATCTTCGGATGTTCCACCATGCACTGTATAACAGGGATATTCCCAGTCGATATCTACCCCATCAAAGCCATACTGCTTTATCAAGGCACGTACATTCGAACAGAATTTCGATCTGGTAACTGCAGATCCAGCTAAAGCTGGAAAATTTTCTGAACCGGTCCACCCACCAATTGAAGCCATTACCTTTACGTTGTTTTTGTGTGCCAGATAAACAAGCGATGTAGTTGAATCATGATGTTCCTTCGGAGACCAGACCTTTTCCCCCAGTAAAATCATCTCATCTGCATACTCATCAAATGATGAGATCTTGCCATCCGCTTCGGGTTTGAAAAAGGCATACTGAATGTGGGTCAGATTCTGATATGGGATATCTCTGGCAGTATAGGGATTATCCCCATAAATACCCCAGTTGGTAAAATATCCGATAACATTGGCTGCCTGCAATGCACCAGTATAAAAAATGACTAATACGAAAATTAATTTCACTTCCTGTTTCAACTTATCCTCCATGACATTCCTTGTAAAAACTCTACAGTTTCTTATCTGATTAAATTTTCTTTTTAACCTAATTCGATCCGATTTAGTTTTAATATAATAAAAATAACCAGATCCTGATACAGATGCTTTGAATCAGTCATGACTTTATCTCGTCGGTTATACAAACTATTTGACTCTATTAATTACCAGAAAAGAATTCTCTGGTCTTTTGAAAAGAGGTAAAGTAATTTATAAAAGAAGATAAACAGAATATGTGTAAAGCTTCTTGTCTTTAGCAAATTTGATTTTTTTCATGATAATACAATAACGGTCCTGACAATTTTGTTAATGTATCGACCCTTAATAGATAGATAACTTTTGGATTCAATTAAGTCTGTTATTCACACTTTGCACCATTTTCCTATCAGAGAAAGGATTCCGGTATGAAACGATTGATCGTATGTTGTGATGGTACATGGAACACACCAGATCAGACTGATGATGGGATCTGTACACCTACAAATGTGGTCAAGATTTTCAATGCTGTAGATGATCTGTCAAATGACAACGGCATCAAACAGATCAAGTATTATCACCCCGGTGTGGGCGCAGATGAAGGGATAGTAAAGAAAATAACCGGTGGAATTACTGGCAAGGGTATCGATAAGATAATAATGAGTGCTTACTCATGGCTTTGCAGAAATTTCCAATGCGGTGATGATATTTTCTTTTTTGGATTTAGCCGAGGCGCATTTACTGTCAGAAGCGTCTCCGGATTAATCAGCAAATGCGGCTTACTTGATTTATCCGAATGTGATGATAATACATCCTGGGACTGGATCGAAAAGGTATACAAATATGGTTATCGTGAACCAGATAAGAATGAAAAGTGGAAAGAGGGAATCAGATTTATCTCATTGCCCGAAGGCCTGAAGAGTGTTCCTATCAAATTCATAGGTGTATGGGATACTGTTGGTTCCTTGGGAATTCCTGATGATATGTCGATTATCAATCTCATTGATGATAAACGTAAGTATCAGTTCCACAATACAGAGCTCTGCGATAATGTTGAATATGCAATGCACGCGGTAGCTATTGATGAAATTAGGGCCAGTTTTTCTCCGACCTTATGGACTAATTTTACTAACGGTCCGAAAAGAAAACAGGTCTGGTTTCCAGGAGAACATGGAAATGTCGGTGGAGGAAAAAAAGAAACCGGTCTCTCTGATGGGGCACTTTTATGGATGATCGATCAGGCCAAAGCAGCCGGTCTGGTCTTTAAAGAACAAATGATAAGACAGATTAAACCTGATCCCATGGATTTTGCGCACTCCTTTTCTGGCGTGTATAAAATGTTAAAAACCCAACCTCGCAATATCCCCCTGATAGATCAGTCCAATAAAGAAATCATACATGAGTCAGCACTGAAACGACAACAAAATCCACCCATATATTTAAACTCCTACAGAAAAACATACCTGTTAAAACCAGGTGATGAGATGACATGCACAATATATGCAAAAGAGCATTGGAATGAAACCGGCATTTATCTGGAAAAAGATGCACATTATAAATTTAGTGCAAAAGGTCAATGGACAGATGGTGATATCAAATGCGGCCCGAGGGGGACAGGTGATGAAAAATTTCATTTGGGTGAAGTTGCACTGATGATAGGCAGTACTTTGGGTAAACTGGAAAATCTATTCGGGAAAAATGCAGATATATTTGGAACAAAACGAATCGAGAATCATCCGTGGATGTCGCTTATCGGAATTATTGCAAACTGTTCAAACCCGGGCCCCGATGGAACCCCTGACCAGCATCAGCATTTCTTCATAGGTGACAATTGTGAATTAAATAACATTTGCCACCCTGGCTATCTTTACTGCTTTGCTAATGATTCGTGGAAGTTCTACTGGAATAACCAGGGATCGGTTACCCTTACCATAAGCAGAATCGCTTAAATAAAACCGGCATTAGGAATCAATGCAGACTGAAAATGGACGATTGATTATCTTCAATCGTCCGTTTCTTAAAATCACCATGAGTATTTCTGCACCGGTGCTCTTGGATCGAGTGTCCACTCCTGAATCGATCCGTCGTAAAGGCTGGTGTTGGGATAACCAAGCACTTCTGATAACAGATACCACCAGGTAGCAGCAAAACCACCTACACCGCAATAAACGATATTTTTCCTGTAGCTGGGTAATCCTACAACTCCGCGCGCCATAGCAGCAATCGTATCACGATCTTTATACAACCCCTCACTGGTAAAAGCCCAAGGTGCAGGAAGATTTACTGCTCCTGCAATATGACCTCTTTTTTCGGTAAATTCGGGTGGGGTCTTCACACCAAAGAAATCTTCTGGAATCCTGGAATCAATTATCCTGCTATAAAACATATGGCTGAACACAAAATTTTTACTTGCCAGAACCGATCTGTTAAAGGGCCCATTATAAACAGTGATCTGGGAAGTAACTGGCTCCTGTGAAAGGGCTCTCCCCTCAGATATCCACCTGTTGTATCCCCCATCTAAAATAGCCACATTTGCAACGCCGGCATAAATAAGAGTCCAGGCGACTCTGTTGGTCTGAGCCCGGTCGTAATCATTTTCTGCGGTATTAGCCAGTACGATTCTGGAAATTGGGTTAATTCCAAGTTCGCCAATTTTAACCCGCAAATCTTCTTCTTCTGGCAGTTCCAGTAAAAGATTATCTCTGGTAACCCACCATCCATCTGCTGGTGAATTCAGAGAAGAAGTAATATGTCCTGCTGCATAATCATCAGAATTTCTCAAATCAATAACTTTAATTCCATTGTTCAGATTTGCAGCCAGCCATTCGGTTGAAACAATCGGATCAATTTTTCTGTGACAATCATTAGCCTCTGTCGGTTTAATGGTAAATCCCACCATGGTGCCTATCATTAGTAACGTGTAATAATGCTTTGTCATAATCCTCCCAGGGTTGTAGCAAGAGAGCATGCGATACCTTAAAAAAACTTTAACTTATAATTATATCGGCCTTAACCGATCCACCTTTAAACTTTTTAATTATCAGAGTTATATTAATCAATATAATAACGAAACTTCCTGATACACAAAAAATTGTTCTATACTGGTAATACCTTAGAATCTATGTAATGTTTATAATCCTAAAAACCGCAGTAGATTGACGCGGATAACGTAATCTATTGCGGTTTTTAAGTTAAATGGCTTAGCAATCCCATACCCAACTGCGGAATTTTTTTTTAAATCGGATCTTATGAAGTGTCTTACAATACAATCGTCCGAATCAGGTTTAATTTTAAAACTGGAAGACTTGTTAAAAAGAAAGTCAGCATTTCCATTAAGGAATATGCTGACTAACAAGATCATTAATCTAACTAAAAGACTTAATTCAGTGTATTGGTCAAAGAATCCAGAGTTTTCAGCCTTTTTCTGATCCAAACCCTTAAAGAGTCTACCTGCCCTTCCCAGGTTGAATCAGTTATCGTCTGCTTGAACATTGAACCCCACATATTACCTTCAAGAAAGCAATCTCCCATCGGATAGGCTTCGAAATTACGTTTAGCCACATTTTTAAGAGGCTTTGCAACATCATCAATAATTTTTTCAATCGCAGCATCGCTTAGATTACCATTACGAAGCTCCTGGTATCTAAGCTTAAAAGCACTCTGAAACTCCGGTTGTTTCCACATCATATTGTGCCAATCTCCACTTCCGGCACGATTGTCTAGAATATGCCATCCGGTTTTTTTGGCAGAGCCACCACCGCCTCCCCAGCTGCCTCCAAATCCACCACCCATCATATTTCCCTCGGTGAAATTTCCCATAGCAAAATTATAATCCCATACAGGTCCCGCGGTTATAGGCATACCTCTATCTTTATACATATAATGACTTTTTACCCAGGCATCGACGTTACGGGTTATTTCATTGAGTACATGATTATTAACAAAGGAATTCATGTCCACATATTTTTTCCAATCACCAACCGGTTGTGTATGCAATGCATCGTGAAACTGTTGAATGTAATTGGTGATCCAGTCAATCTGCTGCTGGTTAGGCTCAGGAGGATCAACGAGTTCAAGATCTTTATAACAGGTAGCACTTGTTCCTGAGCACTTTAGTTTTATCATTCCACTGTCATTTACCATCTGATCAAATTTAAAGATATAACCACCAGAGATCAAGTCCGGATCTGTATCCTCAGGCTTCAACTGCTTCAGATCCAAAGTGCCTTTACGGTTTTTTATAGGTTGGATTAAGTTATAGATTCCTTCATAATCCGCCTTTTCCACAATTCCATTTTCCTGGTTGATAAAAACTTCTGCCCAGCCATATTGAACCGTAGCAAGCCCGGCAGCTTTTCCCAGTTCAAAAGCGAACACATTGCGGATAAGCGAATTATCGGTACACAAAGAGATCAATGCCCAATCGGAACCACTGGGCATACCTAATACCGGAAATTCAGCATCTTTGTCATAATTATCCCAAAATTCAATGCGATATGGCCTCTGAGCAAACATCATCATCGATGATTGTCCGCGAAGATGATATCCGGCGCGAGTTACCAGTGTCGGAAGATTACTGATTGATGCTACCCCATTTGTGGGCTCAAATACCATAAATGCTAAATCTATGAAGTTGTACTTGTCAGGAGGCAAACCTTTGCCATAACCATCCATAATAATTATAGGAATTTCAGAGGTATAATCAAAATTACGGGCGATATAAATTGCAGTACTATACTTACCGGATAAAGAGCCATTCACAAATGCAGCAGCTCTTATTTGTGTAGTCTGTTTAATGGTAACAGCATTCCCATCATAGAGAGTTGATGAAGAGGTAGGCAACAGACCATCGGTGGTATACCTGATCTGGGCATCGGTGACCTTTGTGCTCATTTTAACAGACAAACTGTCTTTAAACGTTTTGCTCGGTTCAGAAAAATCCACATCACCCAACATGACTGATGCACCACCGGACTTGTCATCAAGTAAAGTAATGGTTTTTAAGTTCGCTACCAGCTCGCTAATTGGCATTTTAACAGTAACTTTCCCCTGTTTGGAAATAACCAGAGTATCCAAAACAGTTACTGCAATCTTTTTAAGGTTTGCGAAATTTTGCACCTTTTTTTGCTGATTATTCCACAACCACTGCGATCCGCATTTCACTGCTTTCAGATTTATCTTTTCATCCCCGGAAATAATGGAAATAATCACGGTTTGAGAATTAACTGATCTTGGGATCAGCTCATCAAGAAATAGCCGATTCTGCTTTTCCACATCAATTCTGTTAAGGAGCGCGCCGTTTATAGAAAAAACGGCAATTGATGCAATGGAGAGATTGCCCAGTTCAAGAGCTTTATTTTTTATGCCGATAAAGCTATTGTGTTTTTTAATAATGCCATTATTAATTGAAGTGCTACTGCTTAATTTAAAACTTCCGGAGTTATCAGATAAGCAGGAGAGATTCAATTTTAATAACTTTAACTCAGCCTCTTTGACTGATTTACCTTTCTGGTCTATAACCTTCCCAGTTAGACAGACTTCCTGAGCCTGGATCGGAAAAATAAGCCCGACCGTAAATACCATAAATAGACCATATTTTAAGAACTGATTCATGTATTCACCTCTCCCTTAAGGATGAAGGATAATAATATCAAAAGTTAAAATCTCTGAAACAGCTATTTAATGCTAAACTGTCAAAATGGTAAATATTTAGTTAAAATAGTAATGTATAAAGTTCAATATAAGAGGAAATAAGCAATGATTTTTGGAATGATCTGCCAAAAGGTCATCATCTTCTTATGCAGGCCTGACCGTTCAGTCAGACTCTGCCCTTTTCGTGCTTTGCTGCTTTACTTTAATAGTATCAATCGGAGTGGAATCCTGCTTTTCGACTTTTCCTGCCTGCTTTATAGTATTAACCGAAGTTGTATCCTCTTTTTCGACTTTTTCTGCCTGCTTTATGGTATTAACCGAAGTTGAATCCTCTTTTTCGGCTTTTCCTGTCTGCTTTATAGTATCAACCGGAATCGAATCCAGCTTTTCAGCTTTTTCTACCTGCTTTATAGTATCAACCGAAGTTGAATCCTCTTTTTCGGCTTTTCCTGTCTTTATCACCGATTTAAGCTCATCAACCGTTTCAATAATTTTAATGAACAGCGATGCTGATTTGTCTTTAAGGCTAGAGCACAGTGAAATAGCATTGGAATCAGGTGTGTGCAGGCGATTTTGCTCAAGACCTTTCACAACAAGTACTTCACTGATTTTTGCAGCTCTGCTGTTTATGGACGAATCCGGTAGTGTTGAATCACAATAGCAGATAAGATAGTGCTGCTCAGAGCTGCTCTTTAATAAAGTTGCTATCGAGTCCAGATATTCAATGCTTTTTTTGGTCAAATTTCCACTGAAATCAAATTTCACCTTAGTCAGAGCACTATCCAGGACAGTTTTCTGTTCGGGAGAGAACACTTGAACTGTGTCAGGACAACCATCAGTATCGTTAATAAAATTAAAAATCTCAGTACCGGTTGGACATTGATCAACAGTATCTGCAATCCCATCGCTGTCTGCATCATTCTCCGGGCATCCATCGTTATCCATAATACTATCGCGGTCTTCAGGGCTGTTTAAGCATCTATCTATAAAATCCGGTATACTGTCATGATCATTATCCCAATCCGGACAACCATCGGAATCTTCAAATGAATCCATATCTTCTATTTGATCTGGGCATTTATCGGTAGAATCTGCAACAGAATCCTTATCATTATCCAAATCCAAACAACCATCAGAATCCTCAAACCCATCCATATCTTCGGGAGAATTGGGGCAGGAATCCAGATGGTCGACTATTTTATCAAGGTCATTATCTGGATCGGGACATCCATCGGTATCTTCAAAACCATCGAGATCCTCTGGCTTAAATGGACAACGATCAGTCTTGTCAGAAATACCATCTCTATCGGGGTCACGATGAGATCGCCACTCGGTGCTTAAGCCAAAGACAATTTCCATACCACGTCTTGGATACCATACTGGTGTTCCAACTGCCTTATAGGCGACATGCATCCTGAAATAGGGTAACCCTAGGGCAAATCCTGCTGTAGAGGCGATTTTTTCTGCTCCACCGAAAATAAAACCAACATGAAACGGAACAACACCCCACAAGAAACCGTTTTCGGCTCCCAGAGCGATTCTTGGTACGAATGAGCGTCCAGGCCAGGGAGCCAGATTCTGTTCGTACTCAAAAGATGTATTTAAAAAATCAGTCAAGGCACGCATTCCGGGTTTGTTATCATGGTTGAACTTAAGCCTGTATCCCAAACCAATATTCAGCCTGGTAGGCTGCCAGCCAACATGAGTTCCTCCGCTTGTCAGAGGATCATCCTTATCAGGCAATTGTCCGCCGAGTTCAGGATCAAACACATCAATTTCATCATCATAAATTCCGGCAATACTAATGTCTGCAGTACGAACAGGGAACCTTTTTTCAAGAACATCATTCCAGATCATCGGTCCAAACCGATGTAAAGCCACACTTAAGATGCTGTGCTCACCATACATAAGAACACCAGCATTAATTGCAGCACCCCATCCGGCCAGTTTGAAACCCCCTTCATAAGGATTTCCAAAATCCCAATCGCTTTGAAGACCAGTGCCAGCGGTTTTCAAATCCAGATCCGCATCCATATTTAAGTGCAAGCCGTCATCAGAGAGATGTACCGCACCATTTTTTGTTTTCAGGTTAAGATAGCCATGTCCCAGAGAGACCGTAAGTCCAAGTCCCCAACAGGAATATTTGAAATCAGTGAACTCACGTGTTAACTGATTAAGAAAACCGGTGATTTGTGAAAGGTCAATTGGTTGACCATAAGAGAGGCTGATATCGGTACTAACTCTGGCGGATGCTCCCAAATGGGTCAATTCGATATCTTTACCGGCAACCAGTCCTTCTTTATCAGAAAAGAGAATTAAAAAGGGAGCAGCAGGGAGATCTACCTGGGCATTAACAACAGTGCGAACATCGACAGCCACCCTGCCAATATTTACAGCTACCAATGGAATATCAGTTTCCACGTAAACCGAAGCACCATCTTTAATTTTGCGGGTGATTTTTTCACTTGTCTTTTCAACAGATTTTCCAGCCACTCTGAAACTGCTGTTTACCAGATGGGTAACCAGAGGTTGCCATTTGCCATCCTGATCGATAGAGAGATATTCTTTATAGGGGGTCAGGGCCAGTCTGTCGCTCCAGTAGCCAGTAGAATAGGATGTAAGCGGTATAAAACGTATCCCGCCCCAAGGTTTAAGCTCGGCACCCAGGATAGCCGGATTGGAAACAGCCGCATTGATTCCACTGTTATATACAACGCTGGCTGTACTCATACCCGATGGGTCAGATCCGGTTTGCGAAACAGCCATTCTGCAAAATAATGCAATACAGAATATCAGCTTTACAATTATCTTTTTTGAACCGGGAAGCGGTTTTTCGAGCAGGGACATTATTTTTTATCTCCTAAGTACAAGAGAGAATCAGATTTACCGATACCTTCAACAATCATCTTAGCTTTGACCTCAAAGTAATCGGTGTCGGTCAAGACATCGGAACCAGCACCAGGAATGACCAGGAACCATCTGATATGGCATTTATTTTTTGAAAAGAGCGCGTCAACAGCTCTGTGATCCAGCTTAACGTTTAAACTGTCTTTTTTACCTCTGGGTGGAAGATTAAGCCCCTGCAATCCAAAAAGTCTGAAAAGGGAACTGGTATCTACAGATGGACTGTATGTATAAATTAAGGAATCCGGAACATCCAAAAGCTTCTGTTTATCTTTATCAGAAGCACCGAGTGCAAACAAGCTAAACTGTAAATTGGTATTATTCAGTGCTTTGACATTTAAAGTAATTTCAGGTTGTGTTATCATCTTTTCAACCCACTCCAGGTCCTCTTCGAGTGAAAAAGAGGATAGTTCAAGCTCGGTTCTGATCGTATCCAGAACTTTCCAGGCAAAAGCGATTTTTATGTTCCAGTCAGCATTTACACCGATTGTGAAATTGTTACTGTATTTTCCTGACTGATCTTTACGATTATAAAGCTCCAGCCCGGTTCCTTCAGGCAATATGACCTGTGAAGACAATAAAATTGTATCTGGCCAGTTGTTTATCAGGGAACTGATTTCCATATTGGCATTATGACGCGAATCAGGTAAAATTTTAGTGAACTTTTTGTCCAGGAAAACATTATTATTTGTCTTGTTTTTTTCTATTAGTTCCAAATGCAGTTTCATCGAATCCAGAGAACTTCCCGGATTCAGCTTCGGAGTAAAACTCAGATTCATCTGTACCGATTCAAAACGGAAGGATTTTTTCAGAGAATCCAGTATCGATTCTTCCCAGTCGAACCCAATTTTTTCTTCAGAAGAGAATGACTCTATAGTTGGTTTGGTAAACTTACCGCTAATCTGAACAAAAGGAAATTTGGAGGGAATCAGCTTGAAACTTATTAAATCATTTTTATTAAAATGAACTCTGCGACCATCCGAAAGAGAGCGTAAAATGTAGCGTAACTTAAGAACGCTCTTTGCAGAATCGGCATCCCATGCAGGAAATAAGCGCAGATTTGCAAGATTTATCTTTTTATCGTATCTGGTAACACCTGGGATCTTAAAGATAGTGTCATCAATCACTTTTCCTGCAAAATAGCTGCTGTCACTAATGGAACTCAGTTGAGCAACAGATTTTAAATTTTTTGCTTTGGCAAAACCGCAATTCCAAGCATCTTCAACAATACCTGTGAATTCTAATTGGAATGCGCATGGATTTTTCACCTCACAGCTAATTATAGCCGAATCAAGATCAATGAAATTTAGGTTGATCGAATCAGCCAAACTCATGTTTCCATTGTAAGACTCTTCATAATCAATAAGTGAATCCGTTACCACCGCCTCGGAAACCACCATGTCATCGAAGTTGAAATACACCTTCAATCCCTCATTTGCCCTCAATTGCGCCCCTGGGGGAATAGTTGCTTCTATCTTTACGGTCAAGGGGCTTTCAATACTTTTCCCTTGTAACATAAAAGGAACAACAGTACTTGCTCCTGCAGACAGAGTTGCCAAAAAGGAGCTTTCGATAACGACTCCTCTGTTAAGCAGTGTGACAGTCAGGTTCTCGATATCAGCACCAAGGGAAGTATTCTTAACATTAGCATTTAAAACAGGTGAGGATTCATCTATTGTAACCGACCAAATTCCATCAAGATCTTCATGATCTTCTTTTTCAAACGAATAAGCTTCAGGAACCATTACCGGACCAGATAAATTATTTACACCAGGATACTCAAAAAACATATCCACCATTGGAGTGTTTTTCAGTGTTCTGGCCCCGACCATTTCCTCCATCACACTCGTATCGGTGTTAATTAATTCTTTGTTTATTTCATAAAAAACGGAGCCTTTTTCATACAGAAATATGGTGTCCCCGACAGTATCGGCTTTGCCCATCCTAATGTCCATATCACCAATATACTTTTCAATAAAAATTTCACGCATCTCATACCGTTTATCTGCAACCGGTATTTCAAAATGCATTTTCCAATTTACAGGTTCGATATCGGAAGGAAGCGAACAGAAGTAAATCTGTAAGACTAATAATAAAAGGCATCCACCACAAAGCTTTTTTGTCATTTTCATTTGAAATAAGTTCCGTTAAAAAAAGGGTTTAATATAATACATGATTTTCCAATTAAGTGCAATTTATTTTTTTACTAATTTAATATCTTAATGGGATAAACAATATAAAGCCGCAAAACCTCTGGACCACCCCAGCACTGGATGATTAACCATTGAAACTGTTGCACCAATTGATTGTATCTCGATCAGTACTCCAAATCCTATTAAAAAGGGATTATTGGCAAGTGAAGCTTCCAGAGCAATAATATTAAAAAAGCGGTATTGTTCGCCGAGTACAAATCTTACAGGTCTGGACCGTGATGGTGTAATTTCAATAAGCACTCCTTGCGCACCCATCCGATTGTTTACCGTATGAAACCCGCTTTTTATGACTAATGGTACATCTATTCCCTGCACTTTTCCAGGTTTAATCGTAATGTGACTTAAGGACAATCCCAAAGCGGCTGTTTTAAAAGGGATCCATGCTGAAAATCCGCACTCCCCCACTGTATGTCTTTTCTGCTTAAACCCACTGAGGCCGGTTCTGGTGCCACTAAAATCGATTCCAGCCCTTAAATGCGAAAACAGATCGACACCTGTAGATAAAAAGCCTGTCTGTTCATAATACATTTCTAAAGCTGAAAAATGAGAAACTGCCAGTTTAAACCTTAATCTTTTTATTGACCAGAAAACACCACCAAATGCCCTGTATATAGCCTCGTCTTTAAAGTTATCCATTCTATCATAATAAGAAACTGTGCCTAAAGCCATTCCGAATTTTCTGCTGCTATCGCAAAATGCCGCAGAAAGCCATGGTTGACATCCCTGTGTTCCGTTTTCCCATAGAACAGTCCCCTGATTTCCCATGGAAAATCCCTGTGGAAATGGCTCCTGAATGTTTGCAGCTATTAGTGAATATATAAACAATATTCCATAACATAAACGTCTTAACGCCACAATATTCCTTTTTTCCTCAATAATGTTGTTCCACTTGTAGAAGTCAGTTCTGCTACTACAAAAAACGGTCCACATTGCACTACTTTTCCATTATCAGTTTTACCATCCCAGAAATACTGTCTTCTAGCAGGTCCGTGAAAACAGCGCACCTTTGTCCCCCTGAAATCATAAATGCAAAGATTAACACTGCAAGAAGCTGGTAAACTCAATTTTATGCTCAGCAAATCATCTTTTCCATCTTGATCCGGAGTAAAAGGAACCGGCCCTATTTCAATTTCTGTTTTTGAGACGTTACGCCAGAAAAGAGCTCCATTTGGGAACCCCGGAGTACCTCCTCCGGTGGATATCACCCAATTAGTGGAGTCACATCCATCTATCGCACTATTTACTCTTTCGATTGGCTTGTGAATATTTCCAAACCACGAATACCTGTAACATACGATATCCCGCACATTTCCCTCAGAATCAAAAACACAGAGTGTATCACCATAATTATTCAGAGAATGCCAGTCCGGAGGCTGCAATACCGAAGAAATACCCGGAAAAGAATGAAGGAACAATTGCTTACTTTTTGCGATTATCAAAAATGCCCCCGGCTCAAGCAAATATTCATTATCAGTAATTACAGATGTATCTTCGTAATTTCCTGTCTTCCAATTTTTCAGATTAATTGGCATAGATGAAACATTGACCAGTTCGTACCATTCAGATTCAAACTGCGTTCCGAAAGGATATAATTCATTTATTTTCAGCGGACTATGAGGAAGAATTATCGAAGACATATCGATTCTCCATTCTGTATTAGCTATGGAAAACCTGTAATCCACACTGTCTACCTGTAAAGGAATAATCAACTCTGCCCTGTTCTTTTCCAATGATAACATGCCCTGCAGGATTACCGATCCACCTTTTTTTAATGAGTAGTTAAACTTGTTCACCTGAGGGTCAGGGTTAACACATATACATAAGAGTGTACAAGACACCGTTTCCTGAAAAGGGACATAAGAACCGAATATGAACTCTACCACCCAACCCTTTTGCATGCTTTCCAGCAATCCTGGTGATACATCAGTGGGGCAATGGCTAAAGCTCTTTTTGTCTGAAAGAAATCTTGTGGCAACAATTGAATGCCCTTCGATGTTTTCTGGATCAGAAAAAACAATCTTTTCTGAAACCGGAGATTCTGATTCCAACTGCTTATCTGAGAGCAAACAAACAATCGAGTCGATACGGTTTCTGGTTCCCTTGTATAACAGTATCCCGTCATCATCTGAGAGCCCATTGCCTAACTCAGCATCTGCACAAGTGAAAAGAATTACTCCCTTACCTATTGGCAGTACACATCCTTGTTTCTCCACAGCTACCTTGTAATCAGAATCCAGGATCAGTCCAATCTGACCAGGTGCAAGAAACGACTGATCGGCAACACAGGAATCATGCCCACTTATGATCGTGCCGAAAGGTAAAATTGAGTCAGTTTCACTTCCATCGCTGAGAAAAAAATTATCTACAATAAAAGTATCGGGGCCAGGATTGAAGATCTCAACGAATTCATGGCTCTTTCCACCGCATAGCTCAGACTCTAGCCCGTTTGGGTTTCTGTACAACTCGGTTACTATCAGATTCCTGGAAAATAGCAGAAAAGGGTAAAATATTATTACAAGGTTGACGAGAACTGAATGGAAACCTTTCAGTTTACCCGGACCAAATCGCACTTGGTTTTGACCTCAAATAAAATTTGTGGGTGAGAGAAATCAGCTTTTGTACAAAATAGAAGGACTTCCAGAAGCAATCAAGTCTTATTTAGTGGCTTACCCAAAATGCTCTTTTTTTTGCGATTTGCTGTAACTAAATCCATCCTCACTGCTTTTTTAGCTACTGGTCTCTTAAAAAAATATACCCGCTAAAAACCTTTCCTGTAGCATTGATCAGTAATGATTGTTTCAGTATTTTATAGCACATAGTAATAAGCATGCTAAAAAACAACATACCAGTGCCTGAGGGAGAAGATATGGCTCTTGCGGATATAATTAAAACTGCGATGGATCAGATTCAAACCATTTCAAAAACCGAAACTGTGATTGGTGAGCCAATCCAGGCCGGGGATGTCGTTCTGATTCCCGTATCACGCCTTTCGGTTGGGTTTGCAGCCGGTGGTGGAGATGGTGGAAAGAATGAGAAACATGGATCAGGTGCTGGAACAGGTGGCGGAATCAACATTAACCCTGTGGCATTCATTTCAGTGTGTGGTGAAAAGGTACAGGTCCATCCCATCTCTGCTTCCGATTCAATGTCACTGAGCCAGCTTTTATCTGCAGCACCGGAATTGTTCAGCAAAATATCTAAATATTTCAAAAAAAAGGACGAAATGACTCCAGAGGAAAAGTAGCCATAATTAATAGTACTACAGGAGTGACTTTAAATCATGTTCGATAGAAATAATCCTGAAATTATATGGGTATCACCTGAAAACAGTAAAGGTCAGGGTACTTGGGAAAATCCCTTCGGTTCAATAAATGAAGCATTGCAGGTTACCAAACCAGGCAATACTATAGTGCTTAAAAATGGCATATACCGGGAGAATCAGACTATTGAAATTTCCGGTACACCGCAAAAACCAATCAGAATAGTATCCGATGATAATGCCACAGTAATAATAGAAGAAAGCTGCTGGTTTTTTTATGACACCAGCGATCTGATCATTACTGATCTTATCTTTAAAAATTCACCCTTTGGAGCTATATCTGTGATTGGTATCTGCAAAAGGAATCGATTCGACTCTCTGCAGTTCATAAATTGCGGATCAAAAAAGGAAGCATCTTGTACGATGTACTTCGGAGGCTCTGGCGGGTGTTTCAATGTAGTAGAAAACTGCCGTTTTATAAGGGAAAATAAGCCCCAGGATCATCTTCAGACCATAGCTAACCCATCCATAGCAGTAATGATTTCAGAAGGTGATACCGATGAATCAAGTCCCCTGATAGACCACATATTACGTCGAAATCATTTTTCAAACTACGGTTTTGGAATTCTGATTGGAACCCGCGATTCCACTACAAACTCTTATGGACATATCATAGAATTTAACACCATAAGAAATTGTGCTTCCGATGGTATAGTTGTTAAATGCGGCGATACTCAGATCCGGGGAAATCTGCTGGAAAATTGCAGAAGCTGTTCTATCAGTGTACAGGCAGGAGTAGGCAGTGTCATTGAAAACAACAGGATAACTGATTGCAACACAGGAATAAGTATCAATGGCACAGGTCACAGTGTTACCAACAACTGTCTGGTCAGATGCAAAGATGAAGCAATCAGGGTCTGCGGGAAACAAAATGAAGAGAAAGCTGCAGCCAGCAACCTTCTCATCGAGAAAAATACCCTGATTCAATGTTGCGCACCAGAGAACAAGCATTCTGCATTCATTAGAATAGAGCCAGGCACAACCAGTATCATTCAGCAAAATCTTTTTCACGGAAAGGGGCATCCTTACCGGCTGAGCGATTTTGTTCTGAATCAGAAAGCAGGAATTAATCCTGTAAAACAGATGAAAACCGAAACTGTGATTAATGATAACCTCGGCTCTGGTGATTGCGAAATCCTTAAGGGTATTACAGCAAGAGCTGTTGAATTTGTTAATGAAACGGACTGTTTTGAAAATGATTCCGGATATGGAGCCAGTGGATGGGTGCTTAAGCAGGAGGGCTTTGATATCAATGGAGATGAACACAACGAGCAAACTGATTACCTGGAGGCGAGTATACTTGAGGATGATGATGGAAATCTGATTATACCGGGCGAAAATTACAATAACGATATTTTCAGCAGATATTTTTCAGAATCAATGGACCTTCAGAATTTTAATCTTGAAGAATACGGTAACAGTTTCCCGGAAAATTAATTTTCACAGCAGAAACTGCTTTTTAAGCATCCCTGTTCTTTCGTTGACTTTTCTGATCCTGATCTGAAGTTTTGACCATCATAGATCAATTCACCTGATCCCAGGAGATCTGTTCTACTTTCTTTTTCAGATTTTCACAATATTTTGACAGATTCGAAAGCACCTGAGAACTGTATCGGATAACTGCCGATCCTGTACCAAAAGTGGATACTTCCCCCTCGCACAATGTAACCACCGCACCCAAAATTAAAGCATTACCATCGATTTTAGCCATTTTGTCGGCGATTATAAGTCCCTTGAATATTCCATTGGTTATCTGCAGTTCGGCATCCTTATATTGATTATGTACTATCAGGATTCCGCTTGAATTGTCAAAATGTACCGGACCTACATAATCCTGAGTTAAATAAACCAAACCATGAAACGGTGTATTCAGACTCGAACTTTTATATGCATCCAGCGTGCCTTCAGGGAAACCAAGAAAAGCCTCCGGTGAAGCAAAAAACGGTTCTACAGATGCATTCTCCTCACTGACAAGCGACCGGATATTTTCGAATTCCTGTTTTGACAAAGGAGCGATACCCTTTCCACCTACCGATGCACTGCCTTCCAGTAAAAGCAGATTACAGGTGCTGACTCCCAGTGTACCAGGACCTGCCATAATGTTGGAAGTATCATAATCACTGCCATCAATCTCAATGTTTCCTTTCACAGTAATACGACTCCTGGCAGTCAAAGCTCCTCTTACCGGAGGAAATGGTAAAGAAATATGAGGGAAGAGCCTTGCCACAGATTGTACAATTGTCATCCTTCCCTGAAACACTGCAGCGCTGTTTACCCATATAGTGTCACTTGAAAAATTAGTACTGCAAGAAACCGAAAAGCTGCCATTCTCAAATGGTTTATTGGTGCAGTAGATAACCCTTTTGTTTTTTACAGGTTTGAATGTTCCTCCCTGAATCTGCCCGTAAAGATGCTCTCTACCAGCTTCGGCAATGTTAATCAAATTCGATCTGTACCTTCGTGTCTGGCTCTTTCTGGTACTGTCTCTGGAAGAAATCATGAAACTGGCTATTATAAGATTAAGTATCACTCCGATTACCAGAACAGAAATCACCACATTTCCATTATTATTCATAAAAACTCGTAACTCTTTAATTGACATTTCTAATGTTTACTTCTGTGCTTTCAGCCAGAAAAGCCATATTGTTTCCCTGTCCGATGTATCCACCGATTACAACACCAAGTACCTTTGCTTCTGTGCCAGAACTCAGTGATATGCCGTTTCTGTCTTTAGGTACAATCGAGAAAGAGTCAATCACCGTACTGATTTCCGAGTCCCTGCCGTTAAATCGTCTGCATAGAACTTTTTCTGATTTGTTTTTTAGGAAATAAGAGATCCTGTCTGCAGAATAGACAAAAGAATTTTGCGGATAAGGCCCTGCATTAATGGGAGCATCTAAATAGACAGTATCCGGATTGCCAGATGAACACATTCCTATTCTGTAAATTTCTTTGAAGACTATGACACTGCCAGCTTCCAGGCAAACCCATCTGCCCCAGGAAGCGTTTCCAGACCTGTTAACAAGAATTTTCGTATCTGTACACAAAGCATCGGAATATAAAGTGGTCCTGAGTTGATTTTTATTCACAAATATGTTTAATTCATCACTGATAGTATCAGAAAGCCTTAAATCGATACCATTGCCCGGAAGTCCCAGACCTGCCATGCGAATATCTTTCTCTATCATGTCGCAGGCACTCATTAAATCTTTTTGAAGCACAGCTTTATCATTTTCTCTAGAAGCTGCTTTTGAAAAGCTGAGGTGGGCCTTGTACGCAGCCGAGATTATCACCGCACTCAAGCTCATTGCTACTACCAATTCCAGTAGCGTCAGTCCTGATCGAGTATACAAATGCTTCATATCATGGTTTTGCAATTATGGTGGAGAGTTTTATGGAGTGCTTTCCGGTTGACATGGGCCAGATGACCATCAGATCGATCTTTTTTTGTACACTATCGCTGGATACAGTCCAGCAACGCAGAAACCTGGATCTTACTGTATCAGAATTACTATAAATGGAAGAATACTCGGATCTTCGAAGTTCCTCTAACAACTGATAACCACAGGAAGTCGCCGCAGAAAGCTCTTTTGCAGAGACGTTGGAGTTAATCAGATTTACTACACAGGCATTTAGTCCTGTGACTAACAAAGCTAAAATGATCATGGCAATTGTAACTTCAATAAGCGAGCTTCCATTCTGCTTATCCATAACCGACTCCTTGTTTTAACTCTATTTGAGATTATATGTATAAAAAGTGGAAAAAAACGGAAATAAATGTTCCGGTTTGAACCGAAAGATTCTGGTGATGAGCGAATCAATGGCTTAACCTTTGTCTAAGTCTTTATCCTTAAAACCACAGTAGATTGACGCGAATAACACGTAATCTATTGCGGCGCATAAAGGCTTTCAGTCCTTTCGGTCTTATCACCAGTAGATAAAACCTTCAAGGACTTCAAACCTTTCTACATCAATATTTTATGGTTCTTCATTGTCACCTACTGCGGTTTTTAGGTTTATTTTTCAACACAGTTGATCTTGTTGTTTGATGGCTATTATATTTAAATCCGTTCTCAGGGAAACGGAACACGGTGTAAATCCGTGACGGTCCCGCCGCTGTAAGTGGGTATTGACCTTTTATGAGTATTCAGCCACTTGGGGAGAATTTTTTCAGCTAACTCCCCAGGGAAGGTTTAAAGGTCGAGTCTGATCCCGCAAGTCAGAAGACGTCCTTGAGTAACACACAGAAATCTGATGGTAAAGGGTTTCGGTAAATTCCTGACAACAGGGATTTGCCGGAACCCTTTTTGTTTTCTAAGTTTTTCAGAAATCAAAACACATGACACACAACCCAAACAGAAGGAGATAAGGACGATGGATCTTAAACCAATTCTGCACAAAATAAAACCGATTACTGATGCAGCTCTGACCAAAAAAATTCAGGACAGACTGGATAATCTGACTAAACCCCAGGGAAGCCTTGGGAGGCTGGAAGAATTTGTCATGCAATATTGCCTGTGCCGGGCAGATGCCGAAGCGAATATAAGTAAAATGAGTCTTTTCACATTTGCTGGTGATCATGGAATCGCTAATGAAGGTGTCGCCCCATTCCCAAAGGATGTCACCTATCAAATGGTTCTTAATATGTGTAATGGTGGAGCAGCAGTAAGTGTCATGTGTAAAAATGCCGGAATCAATTATCAAGTAGTTGACATGGGCGTTGATGCTGATTTCGAAGCACATCCCCTGTTAATCCAGTCAAAGGTTGCCCGGGGTACTACAAGTTTCAGAAATAATCATGCAATGACCTCCGATCAGTGTTCTCAGGCAATTAATACAGGAATCGAGCTTGCCTTGAAATCCAATTATGATCTGGCAGGCATTGGTGAAATGGGGATCGGTAATTCATCACCCGCTTCGGCGCTCTATTCGCTTCTTCTGGATATCGATCCGGAACTGACTGTTGGAGCCGGCACCGGAGCTAAAGGTAAACTTCTGGAAAATAAAAAGAAAGTTATCAGTGAAGCAGTTCAATTTCATCGCGCAACATGGGACAAAACACCATTTGATGCTCTTAAGCGACTGGGCGGTTTTGAAATTGCGGCAATGACCGGATTCTGCCTGGGTTCTGCAATGAAAAGAGTGCCGGTGGTAGTTGATGGATTCATTGCATCATCAGCAGCTCTGGTAGCATTGAAAATCGCCTCTGATGTAAAAGACTATCTGTTTTTCTCACATTCATCGGCAGAACCATTCCATAAAGGATTCCTGAGTATGTTTGGTATACGTCCGATACTTTGCCTTGATATGCGTTTGGGTGAAGGTACCGGTTCTGTTCTTGCCATGCAAATCATCTCTCAGGCAATGAATTGCTATCATCAGATGGCGACATTCAGCTCTGCTGGAGTAAGCAAGGATCAGAAATAAACCTAAATTTCTCATTAGGCAGATATTCCCGCCCCCTCACCCCAGTCTGGAAACACGTATCCTTATGCATATAATCCAGTTTCCAGACTTGAAATAACTGGTGGCTTCAAAGCCCGCACATCGTGCAAAGACCGGGGTAACATGTTACTTCAGGGTCTGCACATCGTGCAAAGCCCCAGGTATCATGTTGCTTCAGGGTCTGCACATCGTGCACAGCACAGGTAACATGTTGCTTCAAGGTCTGCACGACGTACATAGACCCAGGTATCATGTTGTTTCAAGGTCTGCACATCGTGCACAGCATGAGGTAACATGTTGCTTCAGGGTCTGCAC
>CAYYNL010000055.1:0-25227 GCA_964472925.1 uncultured Fibrobacter sp.
TTTTTTTAACCCACAGTAGTTTCTGTAGAGAGGATTTCTATGATTAGAGTTGGGTTTGTAGGCTGGCGTGGAATGGTCGGTTCCGTACTGATGGAGAGGATGCTGGCAGAGGGAGATTTCAAAGGGTTTGAACCGGTTTTCTTTTCAACATCGCAAGTGGGAGAAAAGGGACCTCCCCTGGGTTTTGATATTCCACCTCTTAAAGATGCCTCAAATCTGCAGGAACTCTCATCATTGGATATAATAGTAACCTGCCAGGGTGGTGATTACACTTCAGAGATCTATGACAAATTGCGCAATCATGGTTTTAAGGGTTACTGGATTGATGCTGCCTCAACTTTAAGAATGCGAGAATCCAGTATTATCGTGCTGGACCCGGTCAATAATGATGTAATCCAGCGAGGGTTGCAGTCTGGAGTTAAGGATTTTATTGGCGGAAACTGTACTGTCAGCCTTATGTTGATGGGACTTGCAGGCCTTTTTAGAAGAAATCTGGTGGAATGGGTTTCTTCCATGACCTATCAGGCTGCTTCTGGAGCTGGTGCCAAAAACATGATTGAACTTATCTCCCAGATGTACCATATCTCTAAATGTGCCGAAAGCACCTTGAATTCGCCCTCTTTGACCGCTCTTGATCTGGATAAACTGGTCACTTCCGAACTCAGAGGATCTCAGATCCCGATTTCTAATTTCGGTGCGCCTCTGGCTGCCAGTTTAATCCCCTGGATCGATAAACCCATGGATAATGGCCAGACCAAAGAGGAGTGGAAAGGGTGTGCAGAGACCAATAAAATACTGGGTACAAAGCAAACCATACCTGTCGATGGTATTTGTGTACGGATCGGCGCTATGAGATGTCACAGTCAGGGTTTAACCATAAAGCTGACCAAAGATTTACCTATCGATGAAATCACTGCCATGATCGCTTCGGATCATGAGTGGGTAAAGGTCATTCCAAATACAAAAGAAGAGACTCTTAAGGGGCTGACCCCCGCAGCGGTTTCCGGTACTTTATCGGTACCAGTGGGCCGATTGCATAAAATGAATCTTGGACCTAATTACCTGGCTGCCTTTACCGTTGGTGATCAGCTTCTATGGGGTGCAGCAGAACCAATCAGAAGAATTCTGCGAATCATTTTAGAATTTCTGGACCAGAAAAAGGGCTGATTCCCAGAAAACTGAGCCGAACAAACCAGATATTGCGGTCTTCCGGTCCTTCTTTTATGGTAACGGATTAAAGGCTGCCCTCTACAGAAAACCACTGCAGAGTGCAGCCTCCCTCAAATCCAAACTTTATGCAACCTTTTTCGCCTTCAAATTCCGCTTTTGCCTCTTGTAAATTGTCACCAAAAGTGCATGATAACCATTTTTGCGCTAAAGAATGGGATAACAACATATTTGATAATCACAAGACCGATAAAATGTAAGCTAACCAAAAATCAGGTATGTATTTGGATGATTGAGAGCAAGCAAACTTTTTATATGGTATTATAAATGCAGATTGATGACCAGTCCGCAAAGTGTTAGCATTCTGTCTGGCAGATAAACATAGAGCCAACAAAGTATCAGGTATGTATTTAGGTGTTTCAATGAGAGACAATTTACCGTTTGGTAACCATTGAGAAGATTTATCGAAATCATGCAACTTTTCACCTTATTCTCAAGTCAAATAATAGATATTATGCAACTTCTTAGCTTACTCTCAAGCCCATGTATCGATAGCATGTAACTTATCAGCCTATTCTCAAGGTGATGAATCGAAAGCATATATCTTGTTAGCCTGCTCTCAAGCTAATAGATAGAAAAAATGCGTCTTATTAGCCTGCTCTCTAGTTAATGCACAGATACCATAAAACTTTCCAGCTTACTCTCAGGGTGATCAATAGCTACCATGTAACTTGCCAGCCTGCTATCTATGCCTTTAGAGCATTGCTCAATGCTGCTGAGGGAAGAGAAATAATGTGATTTTTGTGTCCAGTCTGCCATACTCAAATAATTTTGTGTCCAAAATAAGTTATTTTATTATACACAAAAACCGTAGTGTGTGGCAGATTGGACACAAATTATGACGTTTTATGAAGAGAAGTAATTTCAGTAATGAAAGAATATTCTAATTGATGCTGTGAATTATTTTAATTTTTGGTTGTTCAAGATTAAAATAACAAGGACTGTATTATAGATGACCCCATACACCCCAGATACTTTGCCTTTAAGAAGCCTTGATTATGGTAGACTAGTGGGATTTGTAGGAAAAGCAAATGCAGCAATTGCCCGCTATGATGGCCTTTTACAGGGTATAGTCAATCCACAAGTAATGCTTTCACCACTTACAACTCAAGAAGCAGTCCTCTCTTCAAAAATAGAAGGTACGCAGGCAACTCTTGATGAAGTTCTTGAACACGAAGCTGGTCTTGAAGTTGGTTCTGAGAAACAGAAGGACATTAAGGAAATCGTTAATTACAGATCGGCGCTCATGATCGCAAAAGAGCATCTGGTTGATAGATCCATTTCTCTTGGACTAATTCGTGAAATGCATAAAATATTGTTGGATTCAGTTCGTGGTCAGGAAAAATCACCTGGAGAATTCCGTAAAGATCAAAACTGGATTGGCTCATATGGATCAACAATTGAACAAGCATCCTTTGTCCCGCCACCTCCTCTTCAACTTATGAATTACCTGGAACAATGGGAAGTATACATCAAAGGGGATGATATAGATCCGCTGTTGCAGGCAGGTGTTATGCATGCACAATTTGAATTGATTCACCCTTTCAAAGATGGTAATGGAAGAATTGGTCGCCTTCTTATTCCATTATTTTTATTCCAGAAAAAGTGTATCTCTTCACCTATGTTTTATCTTAGCGCATACCTTGAGGAACATCGTGATGAATACTATCAGGCTCTGAGATATATTTCACAGAAAAAAGATTGGGACACCTGGCTTAGCTTTTTCTTGTATGCTGTCGAGCAGCAAGCAATAGTAAACACCTCCCGTGTTCGCAAAATACACTCTCTGTATCAAGAAATGAAGGAACGCATTCGCAATATTACCCATTCCCAATATTCAATTCAGGCTTTGGATGGTCTGTTCGACAGACCGATTTTCCAAACAAGTGATTTTGTTAATCGCACAAAGATCCCAAAGCAGACCGCCATGCCTATGTTGCGACAGATAAGGGATGCTGGCATTCTTTTTCCACTTCGGGAAGCAAGCGGTCGTCAGCCTGCTATCTATGCCTTTAGAGCATTGCTCAATGCTGCTGAGGGAAGAGAAATAATGTGATTTTTGTGTCCAGTCTGCCATACTCAAATAATTTTGTGTCCAAAATAAGTTATTTTATTATACACAAAAACCGTAGTGTGTGGCAGATTGGACACAAATTATGGCAGTAATTTCAGTAATAAGGTAATAATTTTCAGAACTTGCATTACACGATTGTCTCATTTCGGGAAACAAGCTATCGTAATAGCTGCAAGCTGTGCCGTCATAGCCGCATCCAACTTCGGAATCAGGTTTAACCTAAAAACCGCAGTAAATTGACGCGGATAACACGTAATCTATTGCGCATAAAGGCTTTCAGTCCTTTCGGTCTTATCACCAGTAGATAAAACCTTCAAGGACTTCAAACCTTTCTGCATCAATATCTTACGGTTCTTCATCGTCACTTACTGCGGTTTTTAGGTTTAAAACATGGTTTTATTAAGGCTATTGGATCTATTGGCCAATAATCTTAGGCTTATTCAGATCAGAATAATGCCATTTTTTTTACCACTGAGCCTTGCGGGGTTTCCATTCGTATAAAATAGACGCCGCTGCCACCGGTGATCTTTCTATTCCATAGGCAGGAAACACTTTCTTTGGTGACGATTAACTTCTTTTGATGAACGATTTTTCCATCAGCGCTAATGATGCTTAAGCGCACCTGTGTTTGCGAGGCACCGACAATGGTCGCTTTCAGACCACCATTGCACGGAAGGATCTTCAGGTCGGGTTTGACAGGCCGCTTCGCCACCTCCGGCCATTTTCGGGTGGGATCGAGATTCCTGGTACCTGTTGCAAAGTAAATCGGCCATTTCATTTTACTTATAGCAATGGCGGGTTCACCGGCAGGGGTCTGTTTGTCACTCTTGAGCTTTACCACCGAAACGACAGTATCTCTGCCATTGATAGTAGCGAAGGCGATTTTATCGTCCAGCCTGGAAAAACTGGGATATCCGGGATATGCTGTAGGAGCTACAGTTACGGTTTTGCGGTTTTCCATATTCATGGTTATGACCGAGACAGTACCTGTTAAGTTATCTACTAATTCATAGGCAATTATATTGGGAGAATTTTTGGAATATGTGGGGTTACCGACGCTCAGACCATCGCCAAGGTTGCTGAACAGCTTGCTTATTGAACCATCGCCAAAAGAATCCGATTCCGAATTCCATGCTCTGAGAAAGCCTATATCCCAGAATTGCAGGCCGGTAGAGCCCTGCCCGGTCAGCAAATTATACACGTCATAAATAACTTCATCGTCTGTCAGATTCCATTCCAGAGCTGTGGAATTGACCGCCCCAGTGGCTACCTGATTGCCAGCAGGTCCGTTTAGGTTGTATCTGCGTACCGAACCGTCGCTCATGCTTCCTATGTAAATGGAGGTATCGTTTTTCTCCCGTACTGCCGCATAGCGCCGTCCATCACGGGAAATCGCGCACAGTGCCCAGACTCTGGAAGAGTCGATTACAGTTTCGGTAACCCTGTCGCCATTCAGGGTGAGTGAGACAAGCTTTTTGTCACTTACAAAAAGTACTTTACTTCCATCATCGGAAACCGAAGGTCTGAAACTCACTGGCCGCTTTGAAATGCTTTTCAGGGACTTAAAAGAGCTGTCGGCTATATAAAGCGTGGTTCCATCACTTGCAGTTGGAGCAGCGGTAAGCAGAACATGTTCTTTCCCTGGATTGACCGGAAGATCGGCTACATGATCAAATGGCTCTGTGTTGTCCAGAATACCCACACTGTCGAATGCTGCGATAAGAGCGGTCATTTCTGGGGATTCTTTACCATGCAAATCTTCACAGGCCAGTTTTGCGCCTATACGAAGATCAACAAATTGCGATGATGCGCTAAGATAGGTGGTAAGGGTGTGGTAAAAAATGCGTTCAGCTTTTTCCTTCCCCACTACTGAAGCGAAAAGATAATAAGCACGACTTGGAATACTGCTATTGATATGCACGCCACCGTTATCACCTGCAGTAGTATTAGGCAGTTTCTTATACTCTGACATGTTTTTAGGCTGCCAACCCTGTTGATCCTTTTTTGCCCCGTTATGTGGATCTGAAAGATTCCGAAGCGCATTGGAAGGGTAAACCATGGGATTTACAACAGTCTCTCCAATCGTCCAGTTGGAGCGATCTATCATACAACCAAAAATATCTGCCAGTGATTCGTTGAGTGCACCGGATTGCCCTATGTAGCGAAGCCCGGCTGTTGATTCAATCACACCATGGGTCAACTCGTGACCGGCAACGTCGAGCGCTTTTACAAGTGGAGTAAAAGTTTGGCCTCCGTTACCGTAATACATCCCTTTACCATTCCAATACGCATTTTCCATTGATCTCCCGGATTGTTCGGCGACGTTGATAAAAGATCGTATCGTACCACCAAGACCATCTATGGAATTGCGGCCGTGAGTGTAAAGGTAGTACTCGTAAGCGACTGAGGCATTGTATTGCGCGGATACTGCTTTGGGATCCCAGCCATTTTGTGTTCTGGTAATGAGGTTGTAGGAGGAAAACGATGGATATCTGTTATTGTAATCGTAAGTCACGATTGCTCCGGTCAACTTGTTGGGTATCTGGGATTTCACCGGATCAAACATTGATCGCGAAGCATCGATAAGATAGTGTTTATCGCTAAGGTATGTGTGAATTACTCTTTGACTGTCGCAAAGATCTTTTGCAATAACCGTTGTGTCTCCCAGATCACAGGTACGATTATATTTGAGTAGTATTTCCCCTGTGTGGGCATCCACTATATATTCCCACCAATCCAGCATGTTTGGACGCACAAAAATCTGATAGGCCAAGCGTGCCTGGGAATCATTCTCCAGAGAAGGATATATAATCAGTTGTGCAGATGGTTGGTTGTATTCAAGAATTTCCTGCTCCTGAGGGCTGAGTTTCTGCACTTCGATATTGTTGGAGCGCAGGTCGTTAAGAGAGCGGTCAATAGCCTGTTTTGCGCTTAGAGTTGGGACTATGTCCAGGTTGGGGGTAGCGATGGTACGACCGACAAATTCGGCACGATCTCCCTTGAGATGAACCGTGGCTTCAGCTCCCAGAATAGTAACACCACGGAATTTCTGTCTGATTTTGTAATGAGTGATTTCGGAATTGATGTTTTTTGTACCATTAACATCATTCACTATAAGTTCTTCCTCTGGATTAGCGATTTTTAATGCAGGGCCAATTTTTGACAGAAATGATTGGCATTTAGCCAGTTTTTGTGCAGAAACACTCATTTTTTTTAAAGTTTGTGAACCAGAAGAAGGCCCGGTAATTTGACCGGAAATAAAAATGGGTGTTTTTCTTTCGTTATCGTATCTGATACTCAGGGTGTCGGAGAAAATCTGTGGGGCGGTGGTTATTTTATGCAGAGAATTACCCGAACCGATGAAGCCACCCTTAAGCGCAAAAACCGGGGTTGTAATAATTAAGCTGACCACGAAAGATAAGGTGGTTTTTAAAAACATTTTTTATTCCCCTTCATTTTTTTGATAGAATTTGCTTTGCGTAATTAGCAATATCCTTGTAGAAAATCCCGATATCGAAATATTAAAACCCTGACCATAGTCCCCTCTAGTTTAAAATTTGATGACGGCCTTATTTAACCGGTGACCTTTCCTCTATGCCATGCTCAAATCCAAAGGATACCAGAAGTACTACTATTCAAACAGTTTATAAATAATATACTGAAAAATATTTGTCGAAGATTCTTCAATTTTTTGTGTCATAAAACTAAATGGCACGCGCTTTGTTTTTAGCATTAATCTGACATAGCATTGGGCTCACTCCCTTATACCATAGAAAGAATAACTTATGATAAGCAGTGGATCTTACCAATTGAGCACTTTTTCCACCAGTATTAAAGCAGAAATGAAGCGACTTGATGCCCAGATTGATCTTTTCTGGCAAAAGGAACGCATTTTTTATCAAAAATTCAATTTGGGAAACCATTTGCATATTATCGATCTGGGCTGTGGTACAGGGCATCTCATCCATAAACTTTCCCTTGAATTTCCCTTGTCAAAATTTACCGGTATAGAACAAGATCCTCTTCTGGTGCAGGCAGCCCTCAGCAGGCTTCAAGACAACAGCTCTGTAGTGCAGATAATTAACTCATCCATAGAGCAGTTTGATCCTCAGGCCGAGAAATTTGACATTGCAATACTCCGTCTTGTTCTGGAACATGTTCCGGATCCTCTTCTGGTATTAAAGAAGATTCGTTCAATCCTAAAACCTGATGGGCAGATTATAGTCATAGATAACGACTTTGAATACCATCTATCCACATTCCCTCCGATTGAGGAACTTAAAGATTTATACAAAGCATACAGGGAGTCGCGGATACAAGATGGGGGGGATCCCTGTATAGGGCGACGTCTGCCCTACCTTTTAAAACAGGCAGGATTCAGTCAGATCGACCTGGATATTATTACTGCACACAGCCAATTGATCGGAGATTCCCCATTTTTAAGTTCAGAGGGTGGAGGGATACCTACCAGGCTGGCCAAGAGCGGATTTCTTCAGGAGAGTGTGCTTCATTCACTGGTGAGGAAATGGAAAGAGATGCTGGAGAGCCCGCAACATTGCCTTATCCGTCAGTTGTTTGCCGCCAGCGGAGCCCTGAAGGATTATCAGGATTACCCTGTTGGGGAAAAACACTCATCAAAATCCATTTCAAGTCAATCTGGGACCAGTGTAGTCCCGCCAGATTATCGTCAGTTTCTCTATGATACCATATCAGTTTCTTTAAACATTGATTCTGCTCTCATTGATGAGAACACCCCACTTATAGATGCGGGAATAGATTCAGTGGGTGCTCTGGATATTCAAAATTCCCTTAAGGAAGCTTTCAATATCGAAATTCCTATTTCTACCATATTGGGTGGATCTACACCTTTTCAGATAGCCCAGAGTCTGAGGCAGCATCTGGAAAGCCGGACTTTACAGAATCCTGATTCACCAGCATCATCCGATACAGAGGAACACGGCGCACTATGAATATCTCTTCACTTGTTTCTTTCCTTGGTAAGAACAGAGTATATCTGTGCCTGACACAGGATCAAATCTATTATCGTTCATCGGTAAGCATTCCTGAGCCGTATCAGAAGTCGCTGAGAGAGTACAAACCTCTGCTGGCAAATTCACTAAAGTTATACCAGGGCACAGATGTTCTTATCAGTCCTTTATCCTTTAATCAGCAGTCACTTTGGTTTTCTTATCTGATGGCTCCTGAATCAAGTTCATATAATGTGGCTGTTCCCATGCGTATCTATTATCAGATAGACCCTTTACGTATTCATCAAACTCTCATTTCCCTTACCGCATGCCATGATCAGTTGCGTGCGACTTTTGATTCTCTCTCCGATGATACAGAATCGGTGCCATGCCAGTTTATTCCCGCAAAGCAATCGCATGATTTTTTGCTCTACGATGTCAGCGGGTTAACTGACAGCCAGCTAAAAGAGGAAATAGAGAAATTCTACAACACTCCTTTTAAGCTTTCAGAAGCTCCTGCATTGCGTACTGCGCTTTTCTCTCGCAGCAGTACGGAGCACATTCTGATTTTCCTTTTTCATCATATTATCTGTGATGCACAATCTATCGGGATATTTCTGGAAAATTTCCAAAAGCATTATTGTAAAAGCGATACATCTTCTGTCGAATTGGCCGCATACACTGATTTTGTTGTATATCAAAACGATTATCTCCAGAAGCATCAGCGCTCATTACTGGATTACTGGAAATCCAGATCCAGTTGTAACAGGGGAAAATCGCTGCTCACCGATTATGATCGTAAAGAAGTCAGAAGCAACAAAGGCAAGACACTTTTTTTCCATATAGAAAAAGAGATACGGCAGCGGGTTACCTCCCTGGCTGGCCAGTT
Organism: uncultured Fibrobacter sp.; assembly: GCA_964472925.1. Lineage (GTDB taxonomy): Bacteria > Fibrobacterota > Chitinivibrionia > Chitinivibrionales > Chitinispirillaceae > JAAYPC01. Next base: position 9,158 of record CAYYNL010000055.1, read on the forward strand.
ATCGGTCACTCCCTTTTCCATTTACCTGGGCTGTTTTCAGTTATTCTATATGATACGTTCGGGATCACTGAATTCGACCATTGGAGTTCTTTCATCAGGCAGGAGTGATCGAAAATTTCTGGGAACCATAGGTTATTTTGTCAATCTTCTTCCGGTTTTCTCGGAATGTCAGGAAAATATGCTGCTGAGAGATTATTTTAAAAGCACTCACAGAGATGTATGCGAACTGCTTGATCACCAGAATTATCCTTTTTCATTACTGGTTAAAAATATCTCGGTTGAAAGAAGAGCGAACGAACCGGTTCTTTTTTCTGCCATTTTTAATATGCTTTCCAATAAAAAGCTTGGACTTGCTGCCAGTCTGGTTTATTCAGATGACAATGATACTGCAAATTTAAATTTTTGTGGAATGCCAATTAAGCCTTATCCTCTTAACCAACAGGAGGGGCAGTTTGATTTGACCATGGAGCTTATGGAACTGGAAGATGACGAAATCAAAGGAATATTGAAATACGATTCTGATCTTTTTTCAGATAATACAGCAGAAGAGTTTATCACTGTTTACAGTGACATTCTCCATAAAGCACTTCTATTTTGCGATAAATCCATTTCTGATTTATTCGGCAAACCCGCAAAGAGAGGAAAAAACGGTTGGCATATAACTGTTGCTTCCACATTTACTGCAAATATGCTCCAGGAATCATTTCTGTTCTGGCAGCACATAATTGGTGTCAATATTAGCTGTGAATTTTCTTCATATCTTAACATAGAACAGTTTTTACAGGAGTATTCGATAAACGGGCGTGGTCAGAATGGGTATACCATTATTGCTTTGCGTCTGGAAGATCTGGCGTTTCAACAGGAGACTGAATCTGAAATTGATCTGGAGTATATAAGAACCAGAGCATCAGATCTGACCAGAGCTCTGATTAATTCTGCGATAGAGCCAACCAGCCGATATATCGTTATTTTCTGTCCGCAGTCTATAGTTATTAAACAGGACCCGATACTTTGTTCAGCATTACAAGAGCTGGAAAAGTCAATGATATCCCAGTTTAACGAGACAAAGCAAATTTACAGTATCTGTTCTGAGAAACTGATGAATTCCTTTGATTCAGGTATCGGATATGAGTCTTTGGCTGGTCAGGTTGGTCAGGTGCCTTACACCGAAATCTTTTATGAGTTCCTGGGAATGATTATAATCCGTACAATTTACGGATTTGAGAAGCCGCCTTGTAAGGCAATCATTTTGGATTGTGACAACACACTTTGGACAGGTGTTGCCGGTGAGGATCCGATATCACAGATAAAGATACCAGAAGAACTTCGGGAGTTTCAGCAATTTTTGAAAAAATGTAAAGATGCTGGCATCCCGCTCTGTTTGTGCAGTAAAAACAATCGTGAAGATGTTGTTGCGGTTTTTGAGAAGCATCCGGATATGGTTTTGAAGCTCTCCGATATTTCTTTCGAGCGTATCAACTGGCAATCAAAATCACAAAATATTGCAGAGATATGTAACGAAGCTAATCTGACAACTTCAGGAATGATTTTTATAGACGATAATCCTGCAGAATGTGCAGAAGTTAGTGCCAATTGCCCTGATGTCACTGTGGTTCATCTTCCGGAGTCATTGGATGAAAGAAAACGATATATCCAAAATTTCTGGGCATTTGATACTCTGAAAGTAACAGCAGAAGATCTGTCCAGAATCGAGAGATACCGGGTAGAAAAACTGCGGACCTGTTTTCGCAATCAGAGTTCTTCGTTTGCGGAATTTATCAGGGGATTAAATTTACGAATCACCATCAGAGAAGCAACTGAAAAAGATATTGCAAGAATATCACAGCTTTCCTATAGGACCAATCAGTTTACAACCGGTTCAGCGGGCTTGAGTGAGAATCAGATTAAAGACAGTCTTAAAAGTCATAATTTTTTTGTTGTGGAAGTAGCTGATAGGTTTGGTGATTACGGCTTGGTGGGGGTAATTAGGGGACATAAAGAGGATGATATTTATCTGGTAGATTCATTTTTCCTTAGCTGTCGATCACTTGGACGGGGGGTAGAATACCGTTGTCTTTCTTTTATTGGGGATCATGCAAAAAACACAGGATGTACTCAAGTCAGGATAATGCTGCGTAAAACAGCCAAAAACCAACCGATTCAGTTGTTCTTTGGTAATATCCTTTCGTTGTATAAAAAAAGTGAAGAATCAGATTTATCCTATCAGGCTCCTTGCGAAGTTTTTCAGCGGGTATGTTTTAACCCGGATGAATCAGAATGTCATTCTTCATTTGTTAATAGTCGTCAAAACTTGACTGATTCGGTTACTGAACGATTCAGAATTGGAGGAGAGATTCTGGACAGGATTGCTCGTCATTATTCGAATTGTGAAATTTTGCATCAGCAGATTCTATCTGTGCGCAAGTTGCGACATTCAAAGAAAACTGCAGCAGATGTGAACGCGGCAGTCACATTTAATTCATCTGCAAACAGTGATATCGAAAGGGTTATCAGCAAAATATGGTCAGACAGTCTGGGGCTGGATAATATCGATGTGCATCAGAACTTCTTTGATGCGGGTGGTTCCTCGATACTGCTGCCCCATATTGTCCAAAAAATCCAGCAGTATCTCAAGAAAGATGTTACTTTGGTTGAGCTTTTTCAATATCCGACCATTTTCTCACTTGCGACACATCTGAGCAAGAAGGGAACAGAAAAAGAGAGTTGCAACTCAGCAGAGAGGGTAGCATTGCAAAATGATGCATATGGCAGATTTCGAACCAGGAAAGCCTTATAGAATTCTTCAGCATAAGCGGTTGTTTCTTAAAAAGGGAATTTAATAGAACTTTTTTCATAATCGCCAGAAAAAATTTGAAAAGAAGCTGTGATTAGTTGATTTAAGGTACTATGGTGCTGATGGCACGTAAATTGTTTACCTGATATAAAAAATCATCCTTATCAATCAATTAATAGAAGGAATAACAAATTGGAAAGCACAAATATTCCTGTTGAGAACAGTTTTGATGGAATCGCTATAATCGGAATTTCCGCTCGATTTCCCAAAGCAGACAATGTCAATCAGTTCTGGGATAATCTGGTTAAAGGAATAGATTGTGTGGAAGAATTTTCTGTTGATTCGCTTAAAGCTGCGGGAATAAGCGATACAGTGCTTAACGATAGCAAATTTGTACCTCGTGGGGGGCGGATAAGAGATGCAGAAATGTTTGATGCATCATTTTTTGGTTATAGTCCGAGGGAAGCCAGTCTGATGGATCCACAGCATCGTATTTTTCTGGAATGTGGATGGGTGGCAATAGAAGATAGTGGGTATGATGTTTCCAGGTTAGATTGCAGTGTTGGAGTTTTTGCAAGTTGCGGAATGAACCATTATCTTATTCACAACATACTTGCCAACCCCTCCATTGCAGCCAATTCCAATGAGATTCAGCTAATACTTGGAAATGATAAGGATTTTTTGACCACCAGGCTTTCCTACAAGCTTAATCTCAGAGGGCCCAGTTATGACATTCAGACCGCATGTTCCTCCTCACTGGTTGCGGTTCATGTAGCCTGTCAGAACTTATTGACTTATCAGTGCGATATGGCGCTTGCAGGTGGTGTTTTTCTTCAGATTCCATGGTGGAATGGTTATCTGTTGACCGATGGCGATATCCGGTCTCCAGATGGGATATGCCGTCCCTTTGACAAAGATGCTAATGGTACGGTATTTGGTGAAGGTGCGGGTGTAGTTGTTCTCAAAAGACTTCAGGAAGCAATTAAAGATCGTGATCATATATATGCGATTATCAGGGGATCTGCAGTAAATAACGATGGAGCAATAAAGACTGGTTTTACTGCTCCATCGGTTGAGGGTCAATCGGAAGTAATAGTGCAGGCATTACAGTCTGCAGGAATAAACGCTTCAGATATTTCCTATATCGAGACACATGGCACTGGGACTCAGATTGGTGATCCAATCGAGATTGCATCATTGACCAGAGCATTTAAGTATTTTACCAATAAAACCAATTTCTGTGCATTGGGTGCAGTCAAGGCTTCCATAGGCCATCTTGATGCTGCAGCAGGAATTGCCGGTTTAATAAAAACGGCCCTGGCTCTTTACCACAGGCAGATCCCTCCCACCATTAATTTTAAGGTTCCAAATCCTTTGCTGAAATTGCAGGAAACGCCTTTTTTCATTAATGACAAGCTGACCAATTGGGAAGTAAGTCAATCCGGGAAGCGCTATGCAGGAGTAAACAGTCTGGGTGTTGGTGGAACTAATGTACATATTGTTCTTGAACAACCACCTCAATATGAAAGTGAATTATCTGACAGAACTATTCACTTTCTGCCGTTTTCAGCAAAATCTTCAGTTTCACTTAAAGCAGCATCGGAGAATCTGTTATCATTTTTAAACAGTGACAAGGATATTTCCCTGGCCGACACCGCCATGACTCTTCAGCAGGGACGTCAGCACTTTCCTTATCGTAGTTTTTTCATTTCTGATTCATGCGACAATAAGCATTCCTTTTTTAAGAATGAATCGGAGGTCGTAGAGCTCAAAAAAACGCCTGAGCCCCAAAAGATTGTTTTCATGTTTTCCGGTCAGGGTTCTCAATATTTTAAGATGGGTGCAGATCTCTATTCTATGGAGCGCTCATTCAGGGAAGCATTTGAGCAGTGTTCGGAAATTGCCGGTAAACATATTCATATTAACCTTTGCGATCTTCTTTATAACTTGGCTGAAGATCCGGATTGTTTAAATCAGACAGGACTAACCCAACCCCTTTTGTTTTCTTTCGGTTATGCGCTTGTTAAATTGTGGGAAAGTTATGGAGTTACACCCAAGGCTATGATCGGGCACAGCATAGGTGAATATTTGGCTGCCTGTGTAGCAGGGGTTTTCTCACTGGAAGAAGCTATATATGTGGTTTGTGAACGGGGGCGAATCATGCAGCAGCAACCATCAGGAGGTATGCTGAGTGTTAATCTGTCTCCAGCAGAGCTGTCTTCTTTTCTGGACTCTAACATCGAAATTTCTGTAATCAATGCTCCTTCTATATGTGTAGTTTCTGGTACTCACGAGCATCTGGAAAAGCTAAGCAACAAATTTTCAATTCATAATATTCAATATCGTCGGGTAAATACATCTCATGCATTTCACTCTTATCTGATGCAGGGAGCAGTTAATTCATTAAATCTTCTTATAAACAAGATAACCATCTCCAAACCTTTGCTTCCTTTCATTTCCAATGTCAGTGGAACATATTTCAACGATTCTGATTGTTCGGATAAAACCTATTGGGGAAGACATTTAAGAGCGACTGTAAGATTTCATGATGGAATCTCCAGATTGTTAGACGATGGATACCGGATTTTTCTGGAGGTTGGACCCGGGAACACTCTGGTTTCGTTTGTCTTTTCCAGTTTCGCCAGCTGGAAGGCTATTCACCCTGACCAAAATGAAAATATTCTTGCTATAGGAACAGTGCGTCATTACAATCAACATCAGAATGATACTGTTTATTTTCTTAATTCTCTGGGAAGACTTTGGCAACATGGTATTGACATTGATTTTTCCTCATTTTATCGAGGCGAATCAAGACACAGGGTGTCATTGCCCTGTTATCCTTTCGAAAGAAAGAAGTGCTGGATAAATCAGGTTTCTAAAGTCAATGTAAGTATTGGGATAGATGTTACCCCCCGTATGGCCGATTCTTTCAGCATTAAAAGCACAGACAAGATAAAAGTAGTAAGTAAACCTGACAAGGATGAATCTGAAGAAATTTATGAAGTTATAGGATCGATCTGGAAAGATCTTTTAGGTTTGAATCATATAGAGCCACAAAAGAGTTTTTTTGAATCGGGTGGTGATTCCATCTGGGCATCACAGTTATTATCTAGAATACGTGATAAGATTAATATTGAAGTTCCCTTGAGTACTTTGTATAAGGCACCATCTTTAGCCAAATTTACTGAAGAGATCAAGAAGCTTAAAGAGGCAAGCACAGCAAAACTTACCCGTAAAATTCCACGCAGAAGTGAATTGGAATCAGGATTACAATTGTCCAGTTCACAGCTTCGGTTATGGTTTCTTGGTAAGTTACAGAATACTCCGGCGTACAATCTGGCCACTGGATTTGAGATCAAGGGTCCTTTTAAAAAGGATTATGCCTTACGTGCGTTAGATGCAGTAGTAGAGCGTCACGATGCCTTACGCACCACCATTGAAGAGTCAATTAATGGACCATCGATACGAGTCCATAAAAGGCTCAACTTTAAATTCGATTGGCTGGATCTTTCAAATGATGATTATTCAGAGCAGACTTGGATTAATGAAATTCGCAGCCGTTCTATCAAAACTTACAATCTTAGTTCCGGTCCATTACTTAGAATAATACTGATACGGCTCAAACCTGATCATCACATAATGGCATTGATGACTCACCATATCATCTCTGATGGATGGTCTATGGGTGTATTTTTACGGGACTTTTCCCATTTTTATAATTGCTTTTTAAATTCAACCCAACCCTCTCTTCCTCAGCTTCCATTCCGTTTTGCCGATTATACCAATTGGCAGAATAAAAACCCCGAAGGTTTGGATGATAGTTCGATATCTTTTTGGAAGAACCATCTGGCTGCCCCGTTGCCGGTTCTTGAGCTTCCATCTTTTAAAACACGTCCTTCAATTCCAACCTTTGAGGGATCTGCGGTTTCCTTTTCGATGGACCATTCAACCAGTTCCAGATTAAGCGCACTGGCTAAAAATGAAAATACCACCCTTTTTACCCTGCTATTAGGCATCTATTACATCCTTTTATATAAGTATTCTTCTCAGAAGGATATTATTATCGGTTCTCCTATTGCAAACCGAAACAGTAGCGAATTAGAGAACCTTATTGGCTTTTTTCTCAACATGCTGCCTTTTAGGATCAACTATAGTGAGCAAACCAGCTTTAAGCAACTTCTGAATGGGCTCAAAGAAATCACCAGAGATGTATTCGCTCATCAGAGAGTTCCTTTCGATCGCCTGGTAGAGATCATTAATCCTCAGCGGGATTTAAATCATCATCCGATTTTTCAGGTAATGTTTGCATACCAGAATTTTCCACTGGAATCTGCCATCATTCCAGGAATAAAGATCAAACCATTTCTGATTGATCGTGGTGCTTCAGAATATGATCTGTCGCTTTACATGTGGATGGATGAGGGAATTTTGAAAGGCCTTTTTGAATATAGTACAGAACTTTTTGAAAAGCAGTTTATTGAGGCCATGACATCTCACTTTATCAATATAGTGGAAAGTATTCTGGAAAATACTGAAATTAAAATTAATGAAATCTCGGTCCTTTCTGCTCAACAGATACAGCAAATAGTCTATGACTGGAACAAAACCGATACAAACTATCCTGTGGACAAATGTATTCATGATCTGGTTAAGGCCGTGTGTTTGAAATCTCCTTCAGATACTGCTGTTATTTCAGAGAAAAAGCCATACACCTACGCAGAGCTGGATAATATATCGGAAAAAATCGCTTATCATCTAACTGAATCCGGGATTAAGGTTGGTGATGCGGTTGGAGTATTCATGAACCGCTCGTTTAACACTATTGCAGCACTGCTAGGCATACTAAAATCCGGTGCTGCCTATGTTCCACTCGATCCACATCTGCCAGAAGAGCGGCTGGCTTATATGATTGAGGATGCCTCGTTAAGTGTGGTTCTGACAGAGCAGAACCTTATAGAAAAGATTCCAGATTCATCTGTAAAACTAGTTGCGGTTTGCATTGATAGCGACATTGATTTTAGTCACTCAGAAAGCAATCAATTCAAAGCTCCCTTTGTTTCTCCTGATTCTATTGCGTACATCATTTACACTTCCGGTTCAACTGGGAAGCCAAAGGGCGTACGGATTACGCATCGATCGGTGGTAAATTTTTTAAATAGCATGCAACAAAAACCAGGTATCCAATCATCTGATGTCGTACTGGCTTCCACAACCATTTCTTTTGATATTTCTGTTTTGGAAATCTTTTTACCTTTAATCAGTGGGGCAGCATCTGCTATTATCAGCCAGGATATTATGGATGATCCTTTAAAACTGATCCGTATTATCGATGAAATTAAGCCAACCATCATTCAGGGCACACCTGCAATGTGGCGAATGCTGATAAGTGCCGGCTGGAAAGGTTCTGATAAGCTTAAAGTGCTTTGTGGTGGTGAAGCATTGACTGTGGATTTGTGCAGAGATCTTTTGCCTCAGGTTAAAGAGTTGTGGAATATGTATGGTCCTACAGAAGCTACGGTATGGTCCACCTTGTGCAAGATCACTGAGTCCAATGCTCCCATTACTATTGGGAAACCGATAAGCAATGTTAAGACTTATATTCTTGACAACAATTTCAAACCGGTCCCACCCGGAGTTAAGGGTGCCTTGTATATCGGGGGAATTGGCCTTGCAGAGAGTTACCACAGATTACAAGAGCTTACCAGTAAAAAATTCTTGAAGAATCCTTTTGGAGCTGGTCGTATTTATGATACCGGAGACAATGCCAGATTCCGGTTCGATGGAAATATTGAGTATCTTGGGAGATCAGACTTTCAAATTAAACTCAGGGGGCACAGGATTGAGTTAGGTGAAATTGAAAACACAGCCTTAGGTAACCCCAACATAAATCAATGTGTCGCAGCCTGTAAGGAATTCGGTCCTGGTGATGTGAGGCTGGTCTTGTATTATACCGTTAAGGCAGAATCCAGCATTACTACTTCCGAACTCCGTCAGTATCTCAAATCTTTCCTTCCTGATTATATGATCCCCCAGCATCTTTTTGAATTGCAGTCTATGCCCTTATCAACTTCCGGGAAAATCGATCGCAAATCACTGCCTGCTAATTTATCAAACATAGTAATTGAATCCATTGATCATTTGGAACCAAGTACAGATGAAGAACAATATCTGGCCAGAATCTGGAAACAGGTACTTGGGATAAACCGGATTACTTTGAGTGATAATTTTTTTGAGTTGGGTGGTCACTCTCTCTTATCAATAAAGGTGATAAATCAAATTAAAAATGAGATAGGTTTTGAAATTCATCCTCGTTCATTAATGTTAAACACTCTTGAGCAGATTGCATCCACTATTACCCTGGGTAAAAGCAATCAGGCCGATATCAGTTCCGAAAAGGGTTTTTCCTTTGTTAAATCACTGTCCAGGCTCTTCAGAGTCAAGGCATAATTATTAAGACTATGATTAAAAGAGTAGTAAAGTGAAATCGCTGCAATTTGGTTATGGAAGTCATAAACTGTATGGGGTGTACCATTTTCCATTGTCTATAAATCCGAAATCCAAAAGTATTCTTATCTGCTCATCAATCGGACCTGAATTTATTAACACTTATCGCTTGCTTCGAAATTTAGGTGAGCAGTTGGCCAAAAGGGGTCATCACGTATTTCGCTTTGATTGGTATGGATGTGGAGATTCCTGGGGTGAGAGTTCAGATATCAGCATCGATCATTGGGTTACAGATCTAAAATGGGCGGCTGAAGAGTTAAATAATCTCTCTGGAAACCAGATGCTTTCAGTAATTGGCTTTAAATTTGGTGCTGCCATTGCCTGGTGCTCTTTGAAAGATTGGGCGAATTTAACTTCTCTAATTCTATGGGATCCGGTAATTTCTGGATCAGAATGGATAAATCATATGCAGACCCTTCATTGGGAATATCTCGCCAAATCTCCTGAAACCAGAAGGTTTTCATCAGAGGAGGAGATACTTGGTTTCCCGCTACCAGTTTCGGTCAGAAATGAAATCTGTTCTTTGAACATCTCCTGTTTAACTCCCCCACAGAGCCAAAAAATTCATCTACTCTATTCAGGAGATTCGCAGAAATATGAAGCGTTTTGCCAGGCGGTAAATATTTCCATAACAATGGAACATTTAGACATTCCAGAAATCTGGAGCAGTTCACTATTATCCAATCACATAGTGATGTCACATCCTGCAATAAATTCTATTGTCGGTTATTTTGACAGGGAATAAGTGATGACAGAAAAGGTGTATAATTTTGGAACCAATAATGAGCTTAGTGGCATACTTACTTCTGCTGAACCTGAACATCAAAAAAAGCACGCGCCTTCGCTTCTTTTTCTCAATGCCGGATTTCTTCACAAAACCGGATTCAACAGGTTTAACACTGATTTAGCCAGACAACTTTCCGTTTACGGTTACAGTAGTTTACGTTTTGATCTTCATGGGCTAGGTGACAGTGCATCCTGCTCACTTTCCATTGGATATGAAAAACAGGCAGTTATCGATATTCGGCAGGCTATCGATGAAGTTACCGCAAAGTGTGGTACTCAGAAGTGTATTATTATTGGGCTTTGCTCAGGAGCAGATTTTGCCCATGCTGCTGCTGTGTTAGACAGCAGAATAAGTGGACTGGTTCTTATGGATAGTTTTGCATATCGTACTGTTGGATATTACATCAGAGATTACGGTCCTGGAATAATTAATCCTTACCGTTCGATCCGATTTATAGTTAACAGGATCCGAAAGCGTTTTTTTTCTTCTCCCTCACAGATGAGTGCAAAACGAGGTAGTGATGTGTACATCAGGAAATTTCCTCCTAAAAAGCAGATAATAAGGCAATTACAGGAATTAATTGATCGTGAGGTTAAACTTTTCTTTATCTATTCAGGTGGGATTCCGTTGTATTATAACTATGAAGATCAGTTTTTTGACATGTTCCGTTCTGTTAAATTCAAGGGGATGGTTTTTCATAGATATTTTAAAGAGGCGGATCATACTTATACCATTATCAGTGTGCGCCAAAAATTAAAAAATGTAATCAGTGAGTGGATCTGTCATACATTCCCTTGACTATTTACTGATTTTGAGCCATATACAGTGAATGCAGAAAAAAGCTATTTCTTTTTGCGAAGAATGCCGAAAAGATAACCTACATACCGGTATCCTTCATAACGGTAAAAAGTATCGATTTCCCTGGAAAATGCCAGCTTTATCCGTTTATCGGCAAAAAATCCCTCCTGGTCTTCAAGACGTCTGGCAATATGAGCGTAATAATTGTCCCAGCCGCTTGGAGGAACCAAAGCCAGAAAATGAGTCTCCATATCCGCTTCAGAAATCAATTTTCTGTAAGACTGTTCAGTTTCATATTGGTAAATTTCATGTTCGAATATCTTTTTTATCTCTTCTGGCACCCGATCCGATAAAAATATCAGATCAGAGAAAGCAAACCACCCCCTGGAGCATAACCAGCAGGAGGCCATCTGCAACCCTTTCAGACGAGACAAATAAGAGAGAACTCCACCCTCGGCCAATACCAGTTCATAAGGAGTTTTGCTGAAATCAGCCTTCGTGAGATCAATCATCTGAAAATCTATCAGATGACTGACATTTCGCTCAACCGATAGCTTTCTGGCAAATTCAATATTTTCCTGACTATAATCACAGGCAGTTATTTTACAGCGGAACTCTGAGGCCAAATTGCAGGAACCTTCACCATAACCGCATCCCATATCCAGAACCCTGCTTGAAGGATTTATCCCGGCGAACCTGGCTGCAGCAAAGGAAAACTCTTTGCCGGCTGGCGAAGTGTAATAAGCAATCTGTGGTTTAATCATGACTCTTCTTTATTATCCTACCTGACTTTCAAAAATAATACAAGTCCCAAAACCAGCATTATAATAGAAAGGATGTGAAATCTCCACATGATTTTGGATTTTATGTGAAATTCACTGGCATATTTACCACTGTTTCGCATCATTATCTGAAAATGGTGATGAATCGGTGCCATTAGGAAAACCCTTTTACGGGTCATTTTAAAATAACCAATCTGAATTATTACAGAAACGAATTCCAGAAGAAATATGAAACACACTATGGGAATAAAAAAACCGGCCTTAGTGAAAACAAACAGAATTCCGATAAGCCCACCCAATCCCACCGACCCTGAATCACCCATTATGATGGTAGATGGAGGTGAATTAAACCAAAGATAAGCTAATAGCGTTCCAATAACTGCTCCAATAAGCGGAAGCAGTTCCTGTAAACCTGTTATATGAGGAATTAATAGATAGTTGCTCCATGTGCTGTTACTGGAAATAAATGAGATTACCCCTACAAATAAAAGACTGGTAATCGATGGCACTGCTGCCAGAGTATCAAATCCATCAGTAAAGTTGACTCCGTTTGCCAATACTGCAATAGCCATTGTCATAAATGGAATAAAAAGCCAAAAGGGAAGATATGGAAACTTTTTTGCAATACTGAAAAATGGAATATTTATGGTTCCATTAAGATTCGGTATATAATGGTAGGCTGCAGCAGCAACTGCAAGCGAAATCAGTATGTACAATGTAAGTCGCAATCCGGCCGAAATTCCATCCGCTTTGTATTGATAATCCTGTTTGGAAATCTCTCCTTTGGCAATTCGCCTTTTATTTACCACCTTGGCAATATCATCAACAGCACCGATTATTCCAAAGAATATATAGATAATGAGTGCAGAAATAACATAAGAATTAAATCTAACTGTGATTACAGTGGTAATGGCCACTATAATCATAAACAGTATTCCTGCAGGCATTACCGGCTCTGAATCGTTTGTATTGGATTTAAATTCCGAGCTCATCCGGAAACGCCGTAAAAACTTTATATACACAGGGAAAAGAGACAAAGCCAGCACAAAAGCAATAACCGTAGCCATACTGGTACTGAACAATCTGCTGTTAAGCAGATAGATATGCGTTTTCTGAAAAAGGAGTTCTAAGAGCATTTTATATTAACCGATTCTGCAGTTGAGATTGTTATCGTTTTCCAAGTACCATCTCTAAAACTATTCTTTGGGCCATCAAGGTCAACTGATCCTTCTTGTCAGCCTGCATTGCCTGATTTTAACTTTCATTCACCCTTAAATATTGCTGAGTGTTAGGCTGCATCGACTCCGAAGGCAAGAGCTAATCCTTGCGGTCTCTCTAGCTTAGGATAATTTCAGAACTGGTAATTTTAACCCAATTCGGTCGATTCTTTTATGTGAATCGCATAGAGTTCCCTTTATATTAGCGGTTCAGAAGTCTTGTCACCCTTCGCAGTACGACTGAGAACTAATCCCCCCAAGTAGATGCTAAGAGGATGGGAAGAGCATATCTACCTGGTGATTTGACCGAAAAACTTCTGTGCCGATAAACAATAGGAATCGAAGCGAAACATGTCAAAGAATCGTATGATTCAGGTTAAACTATCACCTAAATACATGATTTCGAATTTCTGGTAAAAATATCTTCTGAGTACTATTAAAAAAAAGCTGTTCCTGAAGAAATTATGCAAATATCTAAAACATTTTTCACTAAAAAAAACTATTTTCTCCTCTCAACCATTAGCCCTGGAGAAAAAAAAGAAATGTCAAATGCTCTGATTCTTGACGGGAAAAGTCTGGCCAGATCTATCGAACTCTCTCTTAAAGAGCGTGTAAATGCTTTCAATTTAAGAAGTGGCAAAACACCGTTACTGGCCACCATCCTTGTAGGATCAGATCCGGCCTCGGCCACCTATGTCAAAATGAAAGGTAATGCTTGTGCCAGAGTCGGAATGCTTTCCCGAAAAATCGAACTACCAGATTCAACCACCACCGAAGAGCTGCTTTCTCAGATTCAAAAGCTCAATGAAGATCCCGAGGTCAACGGAATCCTCCTTCAGCACCCTGTCCCAAAGCAGATAAACGAGCGCTTGGCCTTCGATGCCATCGCTTTACATAAAGATGTTGATGGAGTCACGTGTCTGGGCTTTGGCAGAATGGCTATGGGCGAACAAGCTTATGGAAGCGCTACTCCAGCGGGAATAATGAAAATTTTGGACCATTATAACATCAGCCTTGATGGTAAACATGCAGTGATTGTAGGCAGAAGTCCAATATTAGGAAAGCCAATGGCTCTGATGTTACTGAACAGAAACGCCACTGTCACAGTTTGTCATTCCAGAACACAGGATCTTCCCTCAATAATCAAACAGGCTGACATACTTGTTGGTGCGGTGGGTAAACCCAAATTCATTCAGGGGAACTGGATAAAACCTGGTGCTGTAGTCATCGATGCCGGTTATCACCCGGGAAACGTTGGAGATATTGATATTGATGCGGCAATTCCGTATTGCAGCGCTTATACTCCAGTGCCAGGTGGAGTTGGTCCTATGACCATAGCTTCTCTGATCAGCCAGACAATGGAATCAGCAGAAAAAAGCATCTAAAAGCGCAATCCCATATTTATGAGGCAAAATCTACTCTTTAGAATCAGAGAAACTCTCTTTGAATATCTCAATCTCTTTGGAGATCCTCATGGCATCTTCTCTGATTAATTCCAGTTCAGCGCTTCCCTCCGAACCCTCCAGTCGGTTTATTCTTCCGGTCAGCTCCTCCAGACAGTTTGATAATCTGGCAGATTCACAAACTACCCAATGGATTATCTGACCATGAATTTCACGATAGAGCTCATTACGAATTCTGGATATCTCTGAATCGGACTGGTGGTCTATCGATTGTCCCGGTCGGAAATGAGGCATAGCTCTATTGGAAGTTTCTTCCTTTTTCTGATTGTAAAGAACTTGAGACACGGCAGTACCGCTTTTCTCCGTTTTTTCTGATATAGCTTTGTTCTCCTGAAGTTCAATAGACTCTTTACTGGATTCTTCCTGCACTTGTGAATATCTCTGCACTGGCAAGTGCAGATCACTTTTTCCATTCGAAAGACTGCTATCATCAACCAGATCCATTATTTCCTCAATGTTTCCATGATTGGAAGAACTCAACTCCGGGTTAGAAGCAGATCCGACACTCCGATGGTTTGAAGGCATCCACTTCCTACCAATTTTGAAGTAAAACATAACAGCAAGACTGCTGATGAGAAAAATCAAAAGAAAAGACCTCAAGACCGGCTTTTTTTCCACTTTTTCTTCAGAAGAGATTTCTGTGCTATCTGGTTGATTCAGTTGCGAAACCGAAGCTGAAACCGAAAAATTTGAAGCTATTTGCTTTGTTTGAGATGCGACTTCTGATATAGTTGATTGATAATAACAGGTAATAACCAACGCTTCTGAAATCTTCCAACTGGCAGACTCGATATTTTGAGGATTCTTCCAGCCTCTGGTTAAAACGGTCTTGTCATTAATATCTAGTCTGAGAGATATCGGTTTTAAATCATTCACGAAATCTATTATCTCTGAAGGATCGATCTTTGCAGCCAGAACACCTGCGAACTGTCCTGCCACATTTTTTAATGGCCAGACCCAGAATAAAAAGGCATAGCCAATGGAATCCCTTGTGATTCCATAATAAGGTTGTGTATCTCTCTGAACCTGAATAAACCACTGCTGGCTAGATATATTCCTCATCACATGATTTGAACTTTGCTGAGAAGATTCATTAATGATTATTCCATTGGAATTTGCCCGTAATAATTTAACAATAGGAGAGTTGTTTTTCAGTAATGTATTAAAAACCTTATCGGTTGAATCTATACTCAGTGCTGCAGTTTCAGAAGTTGCCTGAATAGCAAGCCTCCTGTGGAGCTCCTTAAAACACTCCCCCAATGTGGATACAGCATTACTGCCGATACTGTTAAGACTGCACAACAGTATCAGAAAAAGCATCTTATAAATGTTTTTATACAACACAATAAATCCATTTCTGTTGAGAAGTATACCTCATCTTTCCTGGTACTATTAAAGTTTTCAATTCAAATAAGGTATAAAATATTACATTCTTTTACCAACAGGGTACTTTTAGGCCTAAACATTCATTTCAACATCGTTTTCTGCAAAACCTGCAAACTTCAGTCCAAATAATTTGAACTTTATAAAATTTCTGCTTCTGCGTCAGGTAATATTATATTAACCTTTCACCTTATTCAGGCAGGAAGCTCATATAATGAAGACAACAGATGTTCTTTATCTTATCGTTAATACTCCTCTTATAGAACTCGAGAGAGAAAAACATCTTATCGGGGTTCCATCATGCTTCCTTATCGCGCAGAACGCTACTTCAGCACAGTGCTC
>CAYYNL010000056.1:0-25166 GCA_964472925.1 uncultured Fibrobacter sp.
TTTATGCGCAATAGATTACGTGTTATTCGCGTCACCCTACTGCGGTAATTAGGTTTAATTAATAGGATGAAGTCATTACCCTACCCCCACCTTACCAGATATCTCCCTTTGAGGAATTTCAGGGACTCAGGCAAAAAAAAAAGCCGCATTCCAAGTAACAATCACCTGAAAAGCGGCTAAAGAAATTATCCAAAGTCAGCAGTGCTGAATTACAGGAATTATCAGCAGCTACACATTTATTTCTGATACTCCGGACGTTCAATATAGGTTGTATGGAGCAAGTGATGCGCTTTCTCACTATGAGGTTCGCCAAGAAATTCATCATAGAGTTTTTTGACGAATGGATTCTCATGAGAATACCGCAGTGTACAAGCTTCATCTTCACCATAGAGTCCCTGAGAACGAGCGCGTCTGATCTCATCGGTTACTCCATAGGGTTGGCCACCGCCACCGATACAACCACCAGGACAGGCCATGACTTCAATGAAGTGATAAGGAAGTTCCCTTCCCTCCTGTTTTGCTTCTCTTACTTTATTGAGTACAAATTCCACATTTTTAAGCCCATGAGCTACTGCAACTTTGACGGTGATATCACCCACCATGACTGTTCCTTCTTTTACCCCGTCCAGTCCGCGAACATTCTCGAACTCTACGTTTTTAAGTTTACCACCTGTAACATAGTCATAAGCAGTGCGAAGTGCAGCCTCCATCACTCCACCAGTAACACCGAAAATGGTAGCAGCACCACTGTATCCACCTAAAATGTGATCCGGCTCTTCTTCAGGAAGATTGGCGAAATCAATACCGGCCTGTTTGATCATGCGAGCCAACTCACGTGTAGTGATCGAGATATCAATATCCTGATGTCCCGATGCATACATTTCTTTAGAGCGGATGATCTCATATTTTTTAGCAGTGCAGGGCATAATTGAAACCATACACATTTTGCCAGCATCGAGTCTGCGTTTTTGTGCATAGTAGGTTTTAGTCAGTGCCCCAACCATGGCTTGCGGAGATTTGCAGGTGGAAAAATTTTCTTTAAAGTCACTGTGATATTTTTCCATGAAATCTACCCATGCAGGGCAGCAACTGGTAATCAGTGGAAGCATTTCTGGTGCCTGAGTAAACCGGTGTACAAACTCTGTAGCTTCCTCAACAATAGTAAGGTCTGCACCGAAATTGGTATCAAAAACCGCTTTAAAACCCATTCGTCTAAGAGCCGCATAGATTTTACCGGTAAGATTTGTTCCCGGAGCAAAACCGAATGCCTCACCTAAGGCGACCCTTACAGCAGGTGCAATCTGAACAGCACAGTAGGTATCAGGATCCTGCAAGGCCTTCCATACTTTCTGAGTCTCATCATTTTCAAAAATTGCTCCGGTAGGACAATGAGCAGAACACTGCCCGCAACGCACACACGGCGATTCAGAAAGGGTGATATCACCCGCAGGAGAGATTCTGGTCTCGAAGCCTCTATCCAGAAACGAAAGCGCCCACACATTTTGATTCTGCTGACAGACAGTAACACACCTTCCACAAGAAATGCATTTACGTGGTTCCAGGACAATAGTACCGGTAGAGCGGTCTGCTGCAATATCTGGCACCACCTGAGGGAAAGATTCCCGTGTGATCCCAAAATCGGAAGCCAGGGCCTGGAGCTCACATGTACCGTTTCTGCCACAGCTCAAACATTCGTTAGGATGTTTAGAAAGAATCAGCTCGATTACCGTACGTCTGACATCGACTATCTCCGGATCATGGGTGATAACTTCCATGTTTTCTTCAATAGGAGTACAGCAGGCCCGCAACATTTTATTGGACCCTTTGACCTTTACTATGCAGATACCGCAGGAAGCAGTGGGAGGCAGATCCGGATGTTTACAAAGTGTAGGTATTTTAACCTGTACTTTTTCGGCAGCCTCCAGAATGGTCGTACCTTCGGAGACACTAACAGAGATTCCGTTTATTTTTGCCTTTATCATAATGTTTACGCCCTCGCTATTGCTTCAAATTTGCATACATCAAAACATCTTCCGCATTTGATGCACTTTGCCTGATCAATGGTAAAGCCATTTTGCCGATCACCAGTTATCGCGGAGACAGGACAGTTTTTCATACACAGGCTACATTTTTTACATTTCTCAGTAATCACCTCATATTGTGCTAATTTAGTGCATTTACCAGCCCGGCATTTCTTTTCATTCACATGCTGCAGATATTCTTCTTCAAAATGCTTTAAAGTAGACAATACCGGATTAGGAGCAGTCTGGCCTAAAGCACAAAGAGAAGCTTTTTGCATTCCCTGAGCAATGCGTCGTAAACTGGAGATATCCTCCAATTCAGCTTTCCCATCGCTTATCTTTTCTAAAATTGAAAGCATCTGGTAACCACCGATCCTGCAGGGAGCACATTTTCCACAGGATTCATCGACACAAAATTTCAGGTAGAATTTGGAGATATCAACCAGACAGTCGTCTTCATCCATTACAATCATTCCACCGGAGCCCATAATCGAGCCCATTTCCATAAGATGCTCATAACTTACCGGAGTATCGATATACTTTTCAGGTATAACACCACCGGAAGGTCCTCCAGTCTGAACTGCAATCAGTTTTTTACCTCCTGCAATCCCGCCACTGATACCAAAAATGATTTCTCTTATCGGGGTTCCCATGGCTATCTCTACCAGCCCGGAATTGGCCACCTTGCCGGTAACCGCAAACACTTTGGTTCCTTTGGATTTCTCTGTTCCAATAGATGAAAACCATTCAGCACCCCGCTGAAAGATTGCTGGAATATTAGCCAAAGTTTCAACATTGTTAATAATAGTAGGTTTATCCCAAAGTCCACGATCCGATGGGAAAGGAGGACGGGGACGTGGTGTGCCACGTTTGCCTTCAATGGATGCCAACAGGGCAGTCTCTTCACCACAGACAAAAGCGCCTGCTCCCAGTCGGATTTCCAGATCGAAATTAAAAGATGAACCTAAAATGGAATTACCAAGTAAGCCTCTCTGATATGCCTGTTTCAAGGCTTTTTCCACCCGTTCAATAGCCAGCGGATATTCAGCACGGATATAGAGGAAACCTTTACTTGCCCCAATCGCATAACCGGCAATGATCATTCCTTCGATAACAGAGTGGGGGTCCCCTTCCAGAACGCTTCGATCCATGTACGCACCAGGATCTCCTTCATCGGCATTACAGACCACATACTTTTGGGTTCCGAAAGAATTTCTGGCCAGATTCCATTTTAACCAGGTAGGAAATCCTGCTCCCCCTCTTCCCCTGAGGCCGCTTTTTTTCATCTCATCGATAACCTGATCGGGTTTAAGATCGAGCAGGCATTTTGCAGCCGAAATATAGCCGCTGCGGCTGATGTAATCATCGATATTTTCGGGATCAATGACACCGCAGTTACGCAGGACGATTCTGGTTTGTATATGCTCATTACGGTACAGAAGATCCTCAATGGGAGTTCCCTGTTTTACAGTTACATTCAGAATCTGTTCGATTTGATCCAACTGCACATTTGCATAAATGATATCCAGAGGAATAATCTTTACCACAACACCTTTATTGTAAACACCCAGATCCGCAGCCCGCACTACCTGAACATCATTCTCCATCCCCAGTTCCCGTGCGGTTTTAATAAAGTGGGACTGATAATCTCTGGTAAAATCACTGCTCAGTCCGGTGTCTTTAATGAGAATAATAGTTTTACACATAATGAATTTACCTCCTGACCGGCAGATCATAAATATGGTCGTTAACAAGGCGTTTCCCGCAAACATGCTCTTCCATGATACGTAAAGCAGTCTCAGAGTTAACCATTCCATAGGTAATCACAGGAAGCCCCTCGACATATACCTCTACCAGCGGTTCAGCATAACACATTCCTACACAACCAGTCCTTTTAAGCTCAATCTGCACATCTCTGCGTTTAATTTCCTTGGCAAGTGTATCATAAACAACCTGAGCCCCAGCAGCAACACCACAGGTACTCATGCCCACTTTAATATAAGGATGTACCGGGGGATTTGCCGATGCAGCCGCCTGCAGATCTTTTCTAGACATTTTACTCATAATTATTCATCCCTCTTTCTTGTATTTAGAAAGAATTGTTGCTACATCTTCTCTTTTTACTTTTCCATGGATTTCCCCATTAACCATCATTACAGGAGCTAATCCGCAACATCCCAGACATCTTACCACATCCAGATGAAAAAGGCCATCAGAAGTGGTCTGCCCCTCTTTGATATTAAGCATCGATTTAACCTCTTCCACTAGCTCCGGCGCCCCTTTAAGATAGCAGGCAGTACCTAAACAGATGGAGATGTTATACTTTCCAGGTGGATCGAGTTTAAAGTAATTATAGAAAGTGATCACCTCATAGATCCTGGCCATAGGGATATCTAAGAGTTTGGAGAGTTTCAGAGAGACATCACGAGGTACATAGCCATACTGATTCTGTATTTCATGAAGAATCATTATAAGGCTACCCTTTTTTTCACGCCACTTTTCGGCTAAAGCGGCAATATCTTGAGTGGCCGAACCATTCTGCACCATAAAAAACGCCCCTTCTATGGAGGAAAGTCTGTTATTGTGAAAGTAGTCACTTTAGTGGTGACACTTTCACCCTTAAGATTATCTAATATACACCCTTTACCCATAACTGGCAATAGCATCTTGTGATTAAATTAACATCAAAGGTTAAGTTTATGTGAATTCGCTATCTTTAATTTGCCACATTAACACAATGTTCTCCAAATTTAGTCTGATAGATTACTGTATAAGGCTAAAAGAGCCTCTTTATGTGAATTGTTACACATTAATATTGACCAGCAACTCAGCATTCCCTATTTTTAAACGCTAAAGAACAGCTGCACATATTGTGAATAGGAGTAACTTTATGGTGACCAATAAAAATTCTATTCTTCGTCTTTCCCGTTACAAAAATGCCCTGCACCGGTTTAAAGCTATAGGTTTTTTCAAAATTTTTTCTGATTACCTGGCCGATGCTGTCGGAGTTACCAGTGCCCAGGTACGCAAAGATTTTTCTCTGTTTGGTATTTCCGGAAACAAAAGAGGTGGATATCAGATCGATGCCTTAATCGAGAAACTTAATGATATTCTGGGGAAAAATGAATTACAGAAAGTCATTTTGGCCGGAGCAGGTAATCTGGGAAGCGCACTGATGAAGTATAAAAGTTTTGAGAAAGAGGGAATTAAAATTGTAGCTGCCTTCGATATAGATCCCGCAAAACATAACCCTAAACTCCCGGTACCGGTTTTTCCCCTTGAGGAACTGGAGAGTTTTGTAAAAAGTCATAATACAAAAATCGGAATCATCTGTGTTCCAGATATTGCTGCTCAACATACTCTGGACATAATGATAAAGGCTGGAATTAACGGTGTTTTAAACTTTGCCCCCATACAGCTTAAAACCCCGGAAAACTGTATTGTGAACAATGTTAATCTGGAAACTGAGCTGGAAAACTTGATTTATTTTGTAAATGCTTTACAGAAAGCTCCAAATGTGCGCCTCACCGATAACTGAATCACCATCGTTTATATTTAAAAAACAGCAGAGATGCAGCCAAGGCCAGAGCCGAAAGGAGCATAACCAGTACGAATGCAGCCGGATTTTCCTGTAGTGGAATTTTAACATTCATAGAAAAGACGCTTACCACAAAAGTAGGAACCATGATAGCAATAGTCAATATGTTCAAGGTTTTCATAAGACTGTTAAGATTATTGCTGACGATGGATGCTCGAGCCCCGGTAAGGCTGGAAATAATATTTGAATAAATCTCGGTCTGTTTGAGACACTGGTTATTCTCGATCCAGATATCATCCAGAAATTCCTGATTGGATACACTGAAACCTATCTTGGCAATATTGTTTTTCAGTTTTTCAATCAACACTGCGTTTGAGTGAATAGCATTAAGGTAATAAACCAGGCTCTTCTCAAGAGCAAACATATGAAGCAGGAATTTGTTTTCCACCGAAGTATTGACTTTCTGCTCCAGTTCATCGGAGATCATGTTTATTACCCGCAAATGTTGCAGGAAATGGGATATGGAACGGTAAATTATCTTTAACATTACATCCAGTATTGTTTTTATTTCAAAACTGCTTCTGCCATCAAAAAGAGGCACATCTTCACTTATAAGGATTATCATTCTTTCCTTAAACACAAAGATCCCCATAGAGGACACTTTGAAAAGAAACTGTTTGTCTGATGAAAAATTTCGGGGGCGTTTAAAAATCACTGCAAAATGATTTTGTTCAAATTCCAGTCTCGAAAGCTCATCAGGATCAAATGCAGAATTAACGGTGTGCTCATCCAGTTTATAATTCTTGGTCAAAAAATCAATTTCATCTTTATCCGGACTGATAAAGACCAGAATCCTGGAATCCTCTTTTTCAGTAGGGACAATCGCTCCGTTTTCAATCTCAAACTTTTTCAGCATAAAAAACCTGAATTGGCGAAAAATTTTCACAATGTGCAGTAAAAAACGTTAGCGATTTTTTCCTGCTATTTTTTTTGGGAGGACTAGAAATTAGCACCCGCCAGAATTCAAGATCACGGAAATGGAGCTCTTCTGTTTTGAGGATCTGTAAAGCATAGACAGCCTTGCAGATAATAGAGACTCTACTCCGCTTTCTTTTTAGCAGTTTTCTTTTTGGCAGGTGTTGCCCCTGAAGCCTTGGACCGTTTCGGTTTAGAAACTTCTGCGGCGGCAGTCTCTTCCTTTTTGGGCGCGATAGTCTCTTTTTTTACTTCCTCCGACTGTTCTTTCTCTTTTGAGAGTCTCAGATCTTCTTCTTTAATCTCTTTTTCAGCCTGGGCCCAGTCCTGAATATGGTAACCATGCTGACCACCACGTGCCAGAAACAGTTCATAAGCACGTTTTGCGATTCTTTCCTGAAGTGACTCCATACACTGCTCCTTGTTGGTGTTATCCAATGATGTTTTTTAAATATGTGTTTTTGTTCTGGTGAAATTGGCATCATAAAGATAGCCAAATAGTTCTAATACCTTATTTTTTAAGAGTTAATTATATATTATTGAACCTGTTATTATCAATGCACATCTTTTTTTTTCAACAATCAGACCTCATTCACTGCAACTATAGCGCATCTTTATTATGTAACCGGGTTATTATGTAATTATTTTTCTTTCAACACATTTTTCCTTTTTTACAGAAATTGCTATGGATCAAAAAGAAAAAATAATTCAGTTCCTTTCGGGAGATGAAGCACTGGGAAGAGGTGCTTATGAGGCTGGACTCGGTGTAGCCTGTGCATATCCTGGTACTCCCTCTACCGAAATATTGGAGTATCTCTCCAAATACAGTGAAGTCGACTCTCAGTGGTCGGTAAATGAAAAGGTGGCTTTCGAAGTAGCTTTAGGAGCAGCCATCGGAGGCGTTCGCAGCCTTTATGCCTCAAAACATGTAGGATTAAATGTAGCTATGGATCCACTGATGACTGCTTCATATACCGGAATAAATGCCGGCTTCGTGATAGTCGTCTGTGATGATCCTGGGTTACACTCTTCGCAAAATGAGCAGGATACTCGCTGGGTCAGCATTTATGGTAAACTGCCAATGATCGAACCATCCAGCCCCTCAGAGGCGTATTGCTTCATAAAAGAGGCTTTCCAGATCAGCGAACAGTTCGATACACCTGTTTTGTTTCGCATGACAACCAGAGTCGCACACTCCAAGGAAGGAGTGCAAATCGCAGTCCGTACTGAAAATGAAAAAAAAGCACTTCCTAAAGACATCGCCAAATACGTGATGGTTCCAGGAAATGCTTTTAAGCGTCATATTCTGGTGGAACAGCGCATGGAAAAGTTACGTCAATACGCTGAAGCTACCAGTCTTAACAGTATAGAAACCGGTAATTCTGGTATAGGGTTTCTGACATCCGGAGTTTCTTATCATTATATAAAGGAGATGTATCCTGATGCTTCGGTTTTGAAACTAGGATTCACCTATCCATTCTGTGACTCTAAGATCAGGGAATTCTCCCGAAATCTTAAAGAACTTTACATTGTTGAAGAACTCGATCCTTTCATAGAAGAACATGTCAAAACTCTTGCAATACCATTTAAAACAAAAGAGAACAGTTACAGAACCGGTGAACTACAGCCTCAGGATATTCCCCGCATAGTTGAAGGGCTGCCACGTACCGAGGTGAAATCAACGGCACGCAAACCAGTCCTTTGCCGCGGATGCCCACACAGATTTGTATTTACCATCCTAAAAAGACTCAAAGTTACAGTTGCCGGAGATATCGGATGTTACACGCTGGGAGCAACTCCACCATTATCTGCGCTTCACACCTGTGTATGTATGGGTGCTGGAATCACGATACATGAAGGGTTGAGACGTGCACATCCGGATCAAAAAATCATAGGAGTCATTGGTGATTCCACCTTTATCCATTCCGGAATAACCGGGCTGATCAATGCAGTTTACAATGGCATGAAAGGACTGATTATTATTCTGGATAATTCCACTACAGCCATGACAGGTGGTCAGAATCATCCCGGCACTGGTCAGACTATTACCGGCCGCAAAGCACCCAGGCTGCTTCTGGAAGAGATCTGTAAAAGCTGTGGTGTATCAAATGTAGACGTTATAACGCCTTTCAAATTCAGAGAACTGGAATCACTGATACAGCAGAGATTAACAGAAGATACACTGTCAGTAATAATCGCCAGAGAGCCATGCAGACTGATAGAGCGAAGAAGGGCTCCTGCGCCCGAGTATGACCAGTCCAAGTGTAAAAGATGCGGTCTCTGTCTTAGTATCGATTGTCCCGGAGTTGTCAAAACAGAAGATGGTTATATTACCATTGACCAGGAGACATGTGCCGGATGCAATCTATGTGTAGAAATCTGTTCACCAAAAGCTTTGAGGCAACATGCGTAATTCAAACGTTTACAACATACTTTTCTGTGGAACCGGCGGACAGGGTGTCCTGAAGGCATCGGAGGTTTGCGGTGTTGCGGCTATTAACGCCGGGTTTAAGGTAAAAAAATCGGAGGTTCACGGAATGGCCCAAAGGGGCGGTTCTGTAGAATCCCATCTTCGTATAGGTAAAGAAATTTACTCTCCTCTTATCACCCCGGGGCAGGCAGATTTTCTGGTATCCTTTCACCAGGGAGAAACTGCGCGGATGAAACATTTCCTCAGTCCGCAGGGAGTTGATTTCACTCCTTTTCTGGAAAAAGTGAACCAGTTACCTGACCACCGCTTAGTAAATTCCTTTTTCCTGGGAATATTGGCATCCAAACTTCCCATCCCTCAAGAACACTGGTATGAGGCCATAAAAACTGTAATAGGAAAAAAGATTGATGAAAATACAGCCATCTTCATGAAGGGTTTGACAATTTGAATGTGACCATAATCTGTACCTAAATCGTACAAATTAGGTCTTTACCATTACAAACGAGTTGTTTTCTTTTTCTTAAGGCTTACTGATGGATATTACATACTGGAATCCTCATGAGGAGACTCTGGATAAAAATGCTCTTAGAGAACTGCAACTGATCCGCTTACGGCAGACTGTTGGGCAGGCACTTAAAACCGAATTTTACAAACGACGTCTGAATAAAGTTGGAATAAGTTCCGGCGATGATATAAAAACACTCGACGATATCCGCAGAATTCCCTTTACCACCAAAGATGACCTGCGGGAAGCATATCCCTTTGCCATGCTGGCAATCGATCTGCACGATGTCATACGTTTACACACTTCAAGCGGTACAACAGGTACCCCCACTGTCATTTATCACTCCAGAAGCGATATAGATAACTGGACAGATCTGATGGCCCGCTGTATCATTTCTACCGGAGTTCATCGGGGTGATGTTTTCCAGAACATGACCACTTACGGCCTTTTCACCGGAGGTTTGGGGTTTCATTACGGTGCTGAACGTGTCGGAATTCTGGTTATCCCAGCCAGTTCCGGAAAAACCGGCCGCCAAATTATGCTCATGCGTGATTTCGGAACCACAGTGGTACATGCCACCCCAAGTTATCTGCTTCACATCTCTTCACATATCAATTCAGGTGAAATTAAACGTTCTGAACTAAAGCTAAAAAAAGCATTCCTTGGTGCAGAACCCCATTCCGAAGAAACAAGAAAAAAAATTGAGGAATTGTTAGGTATCGATGCCTACAATTCATACGGTCTCTCAGAGATGAACGGACCGGGAGTAGCTTTTGAATGTGTTTACAAAAACGGTATGCATGTCTGGGAAGACGCTTTCTTTCTTGAAATGATCAATCCGGATTCTCAGGAAGTAATTCCGGATGAGAATGAAGGTGAGATTGTTTTTACTACCCTTAACCGCACAGCCACACCTCTTTTACGATATCGTACCCGCGATCTCTCCTCTGTTATGGGCGGAGAATGTCCTTGTGGACGTAAACACAGAAGAATTACCAGAATTAAGGGGCGCAGTGATGATATGCTGATCATTAACGGAGTAAACATCTTCCCATCACAAATCGAGGATGTGATAATGAAAGTCCCTGAGGTAGGAACCAATTATCAGATTGTAGTAGATAAACATGGTGCCCTGGACAAATTAACTGTTAAAACCGAGCTTTACTCAAAGATCTTTAATGGTGACTTTTCATTGCTTTCAAATATCAAATTAAAGCTCCAGACAATGCTAAGGGACACTATTCTGGTAAACCCTATCATCGAACTGCATGAACCTGGTGGTTTGCCAATTTCTGAAGGTAAGGCAATACGGGTCTTTGACAACAGGCCAAAAATGTAAATTGCTTCCGAAAGGATTAATACCATGACTGAACAGATCAACATTTTCGTGGACAACAAACCTGGGCGGCTGAGCAGTATTACACAAATATTAAGCGAAAACAATGTTAATATAAGGGCCATTGTCATAAATGACAGGGAGCAGTTTGGTATTATCAAAGTGCTTGCAGACGATCCGAAGAAAGCATATCAAACGCTTAGCGCCAGTGGTTTTGCCTGCGCCCTTAAGAAAGTACTGGCTGTAGTGGTAGAAGATAAACCCGGTGGGTTGCATACTCTGACTCAACACCTTTGTGATTGTGGAATCAACATCATCGATTCCTATGGATTTGTGATAGATTCAAGAAAAGAGGCGGTCTTGTGCATCGAGGTCAAGGAATATGAGAAAACAAGGAAGGACCTGGAAAATAATGGTTACAGGCTACTGAAGAGTAGTGAGCTTTATGAGTTGTAGCTTTGAACTGGAACTGATAGTTGTCCTCTGCCCCTTAAAGCTAAAAACCGCAGTAGATTAACGCGAATAACACGTAATCTATTGCGCATAAAGGCATTCAGTCCTTTCGGTCTTATCACCAGTAGATAAAACCTTCAAGGACTTCAAACCTTTCTGCATCAATATCTTATGGTTCTTCATCGTCACCCACTGGTTTTTTAGGTTAAATCGATTTGTCCCCAAATTTGTCTAAAATAGGGGACTTTAAGATCGCCTAGCGCCAGGATTCCGCAGCCTTTTTCTGCTCTTAAGTCTCCCCCTCATGATGATTTGAGTGGAAAATTTATTTCAGGCACTCCATTTCATCCAAATTTATCTATACTTACCTCCGTAGTCTTAATTAGAAGATCTATAAATGAATTCAGATTGCACACATTTGGCCCAATTACAGCAAAACAGGCATCAAAAAAATGTAAAAGATCATGGATAGTTATAAAATCATGATAATTGACGATGACCCGGTAATTAGAGAGCTTCTCTATTTTAACCTGAGTGTAAGAGGATATGAGGTCATCTCTTGTGCCAACGGCCAAAAAGCACTGGAAATGTTCCCACAGAAAAGACCGGATCTTATATTGCTAGATGTCATGATGCCGGAGATGGATGGATGGGAAGTACTGAAGATTTTGCGGGACCATTATGACTCCAATGATGTTAAAATCCTGATGTTAACTGCAAAAAGTACTGAACGGGACAAATTAATTGGAAAATCGATTCTGAAAGCAGACGAATATGTCACCAAACCTTTTGATCTTGAGTCGTTATTGAAATTGATCGCTGAATCATTACAACAGGAATAAACCAGAACAAAGTCAAGCACACATTAATAAAGGCAGACTTTATGCTTTAACATTATAGTACATGTCCAGGAGATCGAGAATGCCTCATATAAATACTGTAAATAAGCGTATCGAAATTACTGGGGATTCGCTTTCTCCCGGAATCGCCATCGGTAACACCTATCGTTTCAAACAGATCGACCTTGAATCTTTGCGCAAAAACAGTTTCCCTATTGAAAATATCACTATTGAGCTGGAGCGTCTGGATCATTCCATAAAAAAAAGCAAAGATCAATTACTCAGCCTGCAAAAAACTGCTTTGGAAAACCATAAAAAAGATGTTGCAGATATTTTTGCTGCACATGTGCAGCTTTTGCAGGACCAGACCTTTATTCAAAGCATCAAGGATGCCGTCAAACTGGAGTTACTGAATGTAGAACACATCCTTTCAGTAAAAATTGGAGATCTCGAGCAAAGTTTTAGCACCATCAGCAACGAAACCGTCAGGACCCGTTTGTTTGATATTCAGGATGTTTACCAGCGACTCCTTAGAAATCTTCTGGAAATAGAACATGTAAGAGTCACTCCACTTCTCAGATCAAAGAGCAATCCGATTCTTATCGCAGAGCATCTTCTTCCATCAGACATAGCGCTTCTGGAATTCCGAAAAATTGCCGGCGTAATAATAGAGGAATCCAGCGCTGTTTCTCATGTGGCAATTATCACCCGTTCCTTTGGAATACCTGCAGTTATCAATGTACCAGGCATTTCGACCCTGGTTCATGCGGACAGTACCATAATAATCGATGGTTATGAGGGAAGAATTATAATAAATCCTACCCCAAAGGAGATCGCTTCATACAAACGGAAAAGAAATGGCTTTGCTAAAAAAGAAGGTCCTGCAGTTCAGCATCAGCGTCGAAGTATGACCAGAGATGGGATTAGAATTCGACTGGAGGCAAATGCAAACACTCCCGAAGAGGTTCATGCCGCCATATGTGAAGGTGCTGAAGGAATCGGATTAATGCGATCAGAATTTTTCTACATGGGACGATCCAGTTTACCAGATCCCAAGGAAGAGCTTGACTATTATAGAAGAATACATGAAGCAGCAGATGGACGCCCTGTAACCATTCGTCTTTTGGATCTGGGAGCGGATAAGACTTTGCCTTACGCGAAGATTCCTTCAGAGGTCAACCCTCAATTGGGCATGAGAGGTATTCGTTATCTTTTCGCCAATAAGGAACTTCTCTGTAATCATCTTAAAAATGTCCTGCTTTCAAGTAAATACGGAACACTTAAAGTACTGGTTCCATTTGTTTCTATTGTACAGGAGATAGACTACCTGGAAGATCTGATCAAACGCCTGATAGTAGAAAATCATCTCATCCGTACACAAATTAAACTTGGAATTATGGTGGAAATACCTTCAGTTATCTGGTCTCTTCCCCAGTTTCTACAAAAAGTAGATTTTCTCAGTATAGGGACAAACGACCTTATTCAGTTTACTATAGCCAGTGACCGGGAAGATAGAAGGCTGGAAGAATACCGCGAGGCATCAATCCCCATAATGCTAAAGATGATCAGTTATGTAGTACGAATTGCACATTCTTTTGGTAAAGAGGTGTCGGTTTGTGGAGAAGCTGCTTCTGATCCACTTATCGCCTCGCTATTAATTGGAACCGGAATAAGAGAGCTTTCGGTGAGAGTGAATGCTTTGCAGATAATACGGAAGGAGATAGAAAGCAAATCGGTAGATCAAACCGAAATCGCAGTACGAGAATATATCGAGGCCATAAAGGATGGAATAATCTGAAGTCTTTTTCACCTCAGATTTGATGTAAAAGAAGTCCCTTAACGATTTACCATTACCGGAAGAGCTACGGTTTCTCTATTGTCATTAATAATCCGCACCAGATACAGACCATTGGATAGAGTGTTCAATTTTATCTCAAGACTCTGGATTGCATTGTTTTTATTTATCTGGATCTTTTTGATTCTCTTTCCCTGCATATCCATGACTTCAACATAGTTGTTGTCTTTATCCAGAAACTTTACAGGAATAAAGACGCTGTTCATTCTTTTGACAATAGTGCCATCAGCAACTTTTCGGCATTCTTTAACCGCAATGGGATCGCCGATCTTCAGGTCTTCAATAAATACACTGTCTATTGTGATATTAACATTATCACTCTCATAATTTACCAATTGAAAAGCTGTAACACTGTTTAGAGAAAAATTCTCTCCATCAGTGTGCCAAGGTTTAACAGATAAGGCAGAAGTATTTAAGGGAATTCTTACCCTGTTCCACAATTCATTAGGAATAGTTATTTTTTTCCCATAATAGGCACTGTCAGTTATATCAGACTGAACTACTTCGAAATAGAACGATTTTCCCACATTGGATTTGTTACACTTATAATCAAATACAATACTTTTTGCATTACCTAAGGAAACTGCAGTTCCCTCCTTATTAAAAGTCATCCGAATCCCGGCAAATGAGTGTTCAATATTATTCTTTTTTATAAGTTGTACATTTAATCCCAATCCTGATTCTCCCTCAGTCGTATTTTCTTCTGTAAGCTCTTTAGGATAAGTGCTTGAATTACCTCCCAGTGGTTCATCTGTAAAGACGCTCCAGATTCCACCATGTTTATTAAAATAATCCCCATCATCAAAATTATCTACAAGCACATCAGTTTTTTTAAATGGTGGAGCTTTTATGTCCTTTATTTCGAGAGTTTCACGTGTTCGTGACATGTGATAAATTGCCAGGTTTTCTACTTCCAGTTTAGCCATTACCTCATCCTGGATGATAAAAATGCCCTCATCAGCTTCACCATTCCAGGAAACCGAAATGTTGCTGCCAGTTCCCGAAAACACCTTGGTTGCGCCGCTTTTACTGCCAGTTAAAACGAGTTTCCATGATGTTGCTTTACTCAGTGTCGCAGTGTACTGGACTGTTGGTGTTTTAGAGAAATAGACGTTAACCGCATTATCAGCCAAAGCAGTAGTAACCTTAACTGTTGATGGATCATTGAGGTCTTTCATAAATGCAACCGCACCGGGTATTCCCGCATTATAATCCAGAGCTACCTCAGTGTATTCATAAGCTTCTGCATTGTCGCTATAGTTACCATTCTCATCAGGACCTGATACTAAAGCCCCTTCGATTTTTACACTGGGTTTCCATAAAGCATTCCTGTGATGAATCGCAGTGGGGCCATTATTGTAACCGACAATCCAGGATCTTTTTGCATTTGAATCGGTACCGCTAACCCATTTAAGTTGTTTTTCAGCGAAATTCTTATAAGTCTCCTGTGGATCTAAAACATACGCCAGTGCTGCAGTAAATGCTGCGCATGCAGTTCCGCCTGCCATTCCCCAATGCTGGTTAAAGTACACCCCATCCATAGAGGGATTATCTGGTTTATCCAAAACTTTTGACAGCAGGAAAGCTACATGATCAGCCAGTTCACTTCTTTGCTGTGTTAATCCCTGACGGTACATTTCAAAAGCTACTATCGGTGCGACATTTGTATAACCAATATGGTTGTGCATGGTTCCGCTTTCAGCGCCCAAGACATTTAGATCTTCCTTATATTTTTGATCTCCTGTTGCTCTATATAGCTCAACTGCTCCTGCCATCATTTTATCATGCCAGATAAAAGGAATACCTTCTTTGGGAGCATAAAAAGATCCATTAGGAGTACTTACCCCTTTACTTCTTTTGCTCCAGCCAGCCTGATAAGCCTCTTTTGCTTTGTTCAGGCATGAATCGGCATAATCTGCATCAAATTCACGGTACAGAATGGACATAAGAGCAAGTGAAGCTGCATATAGGCCGGGGACATCAGCTCCATCAGCGAACCGCACCGGACGATTACCAACAGAAGAAGAATTAGTTGGTCCACCACAGCCATTCAGAGGGCAACTGTGGTCAGCATTACCATCTCCAATATCATAAACGACTGTACTGTTATTGATAACTGCTTTTAGGATATAATCAGTGGCGAATTTTACTTCATTGAGAATATCTGGTATTCCATCCTTCGTATTGAATTTATCCCAACTGTCATTGTCATCATAACTATTAGGGAAAACATCATATCCTTTTAACAGAATATAAACAGTCGAGCTAAATGGAAGTCCGAATTTTACGAAATCTCCCGCATCATACCAGCCGCCCGACAGATCCTTTCCATTATATGAGTCATTCTCATGAGGCCAGCCCGATTGTATATCTTCGTAAAAAGGGTTATGGCAATGCTTTCCTTTGACCCCGGCCCTCTGGTATCTGTAAAAACGGATCGTCTTCTTTTGAATTTCAGCCCAATCCTGTGCAATTAAAGGAAAAGCGATTACCAGCAGAAGAAATATTAACAGGCATTTTCTCATCTTTGGACCCATAAAATGGATATGTGGTTTTTAATTTAACGGAACAATATCTTTAGTATGATTGAAGAAAAAAATGGTTCAATGAACCAAAAAAGATTTTTCTGAAGAGTAAATTAAAACAATAGTCCCCACCCATTTTATAATGGGATGGGGACAAGTATTTACTTCACAATATTAATTGGCGCTACCTCGATCAATCCGTTGTTTCCAGCTATCTTCAACACATAAACTCCACTGGTATTATTAAAAAGTGGAATTGAGCAGGAGCGGGAAAGATTGTTGATGTTTTTGAAGTATACTACCTTTCCAAGAGGATTGATCATACTGACTTTTGCATTGCCGATTGTATTACTGAAATTGATTCTTATTACATCACTGGTCTGGATATAATTGATTCCTTTAGCTGCAAGCTTTTTGTGAAGGGGAAGAACACCGACTATTGAAACTCCATCAAAATAGATATTATCAATTGCGAAATTTGCATCAGTCTTGGCATCACCGGAAATTTTAAATTGCAATTTGGAAAGCACTTTTTTGTTGAGAGTAGCCTGTTCATCTGTCAAGTCATCGACATTAACCCAGTCCGGTAAAATAAAAGCAGAAAATAAAGCCTTTGCTTGTTTCCACTCACCTCCAGTGGATGGAAGCACGACATGAAAGGCGATACCATCATTACGAGTTGTACTATCCACCAGCTCCATATCAACATCAATATCGCTCTTATAATTTAGATATACACCAGTCCCGCTTGATGCGTCAAAGTATCCATTTGTGGCATCGCCTAATGTAGTCCCTATACCACAGAAAGGAGCGATTGGGTTTTTGGGATCGCTTTCATTAGGGATCATATCACCAAGAGTAACGCTCAGAGCAATACCTTCTGTGTTGTCATAACCGCCAGTCGCATCCACTAACAATTGTTTGGTTTCTTCATCATAGCCACTGGTAAAAACTGATGATCCTCCATCTAAAGTACCATCATCGTATGCATACCAGGAAAAGCCTAAAGTGTTCTTCTTTTTACCACCGTCGAAATTATTCAGTAACCCTTTTGAGGGAAATGTGCCAACATCCTCAGTTTTTATGGTGCCCTCCTTTGGGAATTTGGCATCACCAACCATCACTACACTGTCAATAAAAAGAGTACCTTCGGTAAGCTCCGGGTTTTCTTCCCATCTGACCCTGAAATTCATCTTGGCTACTTTTGTAAGATCAAAATCCAAATCCAAATCCTCATCCCAGCCGTTTTGTTTAAAACCTTTTTTGGCATCTTTTTTCATAGGGATGGAAACATGTTGCCATGAAGTAGTAACATCTATTGAGTGGAAAAAATCATCCCAGTTTTTTACAGTAGTCAGCTCCATATACAGCCTGGCGGTAAAAGCCTTGTCGCCTTTAATGTAGAAAGAAATCGAATCCGCACCTGTAAGATCATAGGGATACCTTCCACTGGCATTCGAACCTTCGGCGAAATTCAGACCCATGGCTACATACGGTTTACACCCATCTTTCATTCCGGCGGTGTCACCCAAAGTAAATTCCATAACCGCCCCGTATGTGCCATCTTTACCGTCGTACCCACCTTCAAACTGTGGCTTGTCCTGTACACCATAAATGGAAGATGTGCCATTATTATCATAGTCTGTGTAAAAATACCAGTATTTCTGAATTTTTGATTTGTTATTACCATCATCAAAATCATCAATAACAGTATTGGCAAAACAGTACGAAGAGGCTATTATCACCACCCCTAGTCCAAATAACAAAGACCTTTTTAAACCCATAAACACTCCCCTTAATCTAATTATGGATAGTAATTTTTATTACAGTAAGGCTTCATGATTAGTAGTAAGGCAATTCTGCACGGTTCATATTTTGATTTGGCTATCACAAATGCCTTACTTTAGCTGTCTCGAATGAAACGAATAAATTAAATCCAATGTTGCAATAGTGCAACAATGAAATAAAATATCAGGAAATGTGCATGAACCATTCTTCATCTGGATTACACTAAAAACACAACCGATTAGCTGTTTTTAAATGTTTAATTTTTTATATGATTTAAATAAGTTTTGTAAAATAGTTAATTTTTAAAATTATCATACAACGCGATATTAATTACATTCATTGTATAAGCCTTGTTTTAGTACTTATTTAAGCCAGATATCAGGAGCAATTGATGAGATTTACAAAGACTTTGTTACTTCTCCTCTTTTCAGGAATCAGCACTATCATTTTTGGAGATTGGAGCCTTCCTTATCCCCGACCTGAAGCATATGATTATAGTGAATATTACAGTTCCGGATTAATCAGTTATCTAAATGACGGTACCACAAATCCCAAAGAACGACTGGCCAGAGCCTGGAAATATTATACCGAAAATTTCATCATGAGCAACGGGTTGGTTAAACACCTCAGAATGCAGGGTAATCAGGTTATAGGTAACAATGAAGCGGTATCAGAAGGAATCGGTTATGGGATGCTTCTGGCTCTGATCAATAACGACCAGAACAATTTTAATAAAATTTTTGAAGGTGCAAATGCCAACATGTGGCGCGGCAGTTCTTACGGTTGCTGGAGCTGGGCCAATGGAGGTTGTGTTCAGAGTGGCGCAGCTACCGATGCGGATCTGGATATCGCCCTTGCTCTGGTCTTTGCAGATAAACTTCAGGAAAAAGGCCTATGGAATAGTTACAATAAAAACGGGGTAACCTATAAAAGCCGCGCTATGGAGATGATCAAATCGATTAAAGAAACTATGGTCAGCGGTGATTTACTTCTCCCTGGAGATTCATGGGGCGGAGATGGTTTCAATAACATTAACCCCAGCTACTTCTCAACAGCCGCCATGCGTGTGTTTAATCAGTACCAAACCACTTATGACTATACTGCTGTAATTAACAAATGTTATACCATTCTTGAAAGTACTGCCAATTACAATAAAGGTCAGGCACCTGACTGGTGTAATTCATCAGGCGGACAAACCGGCAAATATTATGGAATGAGTATCGAAGCGATACGAGTTCCATGGCGAATTGGTCTTGATGCGCTCTGGTTTAATGATTCCAGAGCAATTAAATATTGCAACAACACAAAAAAAACCCTGACTGACTATCAATCCGATAAAGTTTACTCTCAAATGAGAGAATACAAACCAGATGGCAGTCCGGACAATGATGACCCCAAACGCCAGGCCGATAATTTTGAGCGGGTTGCCATGTGGTGTACCGCGGTTCTTGGTTCTAAAGATAAATCGTATACAACTGAAGTATTTTCAAGCGATTTTGATTACAGGATAACAGGTGAAGACGACAACAGCCATCCTTATTTCGGTACTATTGCAAATGATAATTATTTCTACTACAAACAATCCCTGGCAATGCTTGGTTACGCCACTATTTTTGGACTCTTTCCAAATGTTTTACAGGACATGGAAACCTATGTCAAACCTGACACAGTCAGAATTACTTCAGGGCTGAAAGCCTCTGCCTCAACAGTCAAACTGCCCGGAGAAATAACTCTTTCCGCGACTCTTGACAAGGCAGCAAAATGGAAACTGATACTTACCGGTCAAACCAGCCAGAAAAAGGACACCGCCAGCGATTCCACCGCAAAGATCTCTGTCACCTGGAATGGAAATGGATGGTTCACCGAGGAAACTGTAAAAGTCACACTGGAAGTGGAAAAACTGGCACCCAGTACCCCCAGCAACATGATTAATACACAATTTATCATCACTGATATCGTACCTGTCAAAAAATTGGCAAATGCATTCACCAGATCTCAGTTTTTTTCCATCTACCAGACCAGTAATGGACTGGTGATAAATGCAGGTGACAAACTGCTCCCAGTTATTAGCATTTATAAACTAAACGGTGAAAAAGTTTTCTCATTCCGTTTCAATATGAATACCAGATATTCAAATAACCATTTTGTACCAGTACCCGCTGCCTTGTTGAGCTCTGGACAGTATATTGCACATCTTAGTGATGAATCCGGGGCATCTCCGGCTATTATCAGAAGATTTATCTGGCAATAAGCTATTGCTCAAAAGCTCCTGAAATTCAGAGTTCTCAGAAACCAGGGGCATTGAAAGAACAACACCGTAGTTGAAAACCCAATGTGATATAAACCTATTTTCCGCAATTGGATGTGGCGCATTCACGTAACCTATTGATTGCTAAGACGTTCAGCGCCTTCAAATCTTATCAATTCAATATGATACGAGACTACATCTACCCCAACTTCGGAAATTAGAATAAATAGTCTACTGTTGCATTGATAGACAATACAGAAGCGAATTAAGAAATTGGAGGATCCCCTCCTGCCCCCTAAGCCTCCAAAGGGGGACTTCAGACTAAGGCCGGGACATCTTTATCGTATTAACGACCTTCCTAATAGCCCTGAAAGAGTGAACTATCCTGGCCCAGGCTGTAAAGAAGTTTTTGGGTGATGGGATGGGCCAAAAGCCCCAAAAAAAATCAGGAGGGAGAAATCAACTGATTTCTCTCTCCCTTTTGAATTCATCCTGCTGGGATTTTTCGGGTATTATTGAATCGTAAATTTCCTAGTCTTATTGAACTTCCCTGCCTTTATTGAATAAAAATAGAGTCCCGGGGAATATCTCCTGGCATCCCATACCACACTATGAACTCCGGCTGGTAATCTTTTGTTAACCAGCCTATCCATTAACCTACCAGCTATATTATAGACACTTATCTGCACCAACTGTTCCTCTGGTAAACCAAACTTTATCGTAGTAGTTGATCTGAAGGGGTTTGGATAATTCTGGCTTAAATAAAAATGGGGAGGAACAATAGATCCCCTCTGATGCAGAACTGCAACAAACCCGTTGGCTGTGCCTGGAGTATCTTTATTTTTCGAAGCACTCCAGTTTTGGGGCAAATGATTCAAATGTTTAGGATTTCTCAATCCGATTGTAGAGCCATTATCAACTACAGGCCATGGTGCTTTAATTGAAAAATTGACCAGATTAACCAATGAATCTTTATCGTCAAACAGGAAAATCACATCATCTTTACTGAGACCAAACGTAAGTCCTCCAATGCAATTTTTAACCTCAGGATG
This sequence comes from uncultured Fibrobacter sp., assembly GCA_964472925.1. Taxonomy (GTDB): domain Bacteria; phylum Fibrobacterota; class Chitinivibrionia; order Chitinivibrionales; family Chitinispirillaceae; genus JAAYPC01. The sequence continues at coordinate 21,567 of CAYYNL010000056.1, forward strand.
AGCAGTTTTGAATAAATCCAGTTCTCTACATACTACAAGATACTGCCCCGCTTTAAGAACTGTATTTGATGGGAATATGAAAAGGTCAGTACTATCAATATTACTTACCTCTATAAGATTTTCCCAATAAGAAATATCTCCCTTATCAGACAACTTCCAGTTCCCAAGAGAAATATCCTTTTCGGTAGGATTATGAAGTTCGATCCAGTCTCCCTCAGGCGAATCTTTATTATCACTGGTCATTACTTCATTGATAACCACTGAAGGTATATAAGGCGGAACAATATCTGCAGGAAAATCAAGCGGATTATACTTATATGGACTTCCTATGTCGGTTATTGAGCCATCTGAATCCTTAGGACTCTCAGGACTTCCATTATTTATACATGGTGATTCAGGTTTAAGCTCAAAGTTATTATTTAATAAATCAACAAAAAGAGGATCTCCATAGCGATTGCCGGTCCCAGGAAGAAGATCAATATCTGAGATGCAATATGACAGGGTAACCGTTGAAAACTGGTCTTGGTAAACAGAAGCGCCCTTTGATCCTGCCAGAATACAGTTTTTCACATTAGCAACTCCCCCACCCCGGCCAAACACTTTGGTATAAGCAGCAATAGCTATACGGTTTCGCACAAATGTATTATGATCAAGTTCTGCTTTTGAACCCTCATCTTTGATACCTATCCCCAAATCACATGCAACTATAATGTTATTTCTTACTATACAAGTAGAATTTCCACCACAGGAAATACCTTTGTCACGGTTTCCGTAAATGTAATTACCTTCGATCAAAACATTTTTACAGTTTTCACCAATATCAATGCCATCACTATTAGATCCATTAAAATTGTATAATCGGTTACCCCGCACTATTCCATCTGTTACACCTTTTATATCGATTGCATCAGTATTGATTGTTTTTCCAGTGCTCACCCAGGTATTGTTTTCTACCAGTGCACCGCCTCTGCCAATATGAATTCCACCGTTACAGATATGATCGATAGTAATATGTGAATTCCTTAAAACAGTATTTCCATTTTCGAAATAAAATGGATAGATTACATCAGTAACAGTAAGGTGATCCATAACCACATTGGAATTGTTTCCGTTAACCCCACCACGTTCATTGATTGGATCATCGCCCAGTGTTGTTCCGGATATTTCCAGATAAGAAATTTTACAGGTGTCTTTAGCGTTGTTAAATGTCAGAGCACCCCAGTTAGTAGCACCTGCAGCTGTGTTTGGCTTTATAGAGACAGGTGACTCTGCTGTTCCATTTATCAGGAGCCTTCCTTCCACCTTTATATCAGCATCCTGAGGCATCAGAAGCCTTACTCCTTTTTCAATAGTCAATGTAACTCCTTCAGGAACAAAAATATTTCCAGAAGCAATATAAGGATTATCAGTCAGGTTCATTGTTGTGTTTTTGGATATTGTATTTGGAACCGGATGTTGTTCACTGATTTCAAAATTTGCAGTCAGCACTTTTTCACCATTTAAAGTAAGTGTCATAGTATCAGTTAAAGGACCATCTTTCCATCCTGCAAATACATAACCGGGTTTAGCGACTGCTTTTATCTGCATGGGAATGGATTTAAAAAAAGTCATTTTAGAAAGACCCTGACTCATTTTGACTTGATTTATTAAGATCTCACCTGCACCTTCGATTGAAAGTTCTACAGTAAGCTCTGCGGTTCCTGTGGCAGCGAAACTGGAACCGGAAATGTGTTCAAAAACGTATTTTCCCCTTTCATCAATAAATCGCTTTACACTATCAACAGAAGAATGCCAGGAATCGGTTGATTTTATACCCCCTTCACGTCCCCATTTTCTTGTATACTCTTCCATTTCCGGCGAAAGAATCTCAACTATACTGTCAACAATTGAATTTAACCTTGACGGTTTAAAAGTGCTATTTAAGTGCGCAGCAAAACGCTGGACAAAATAGTTTTTAAATTCACTGTTTTTTAGCAGACAACTGAACAATGTGTCCTGCTTAATGATACTGCCGCTTAATCCGCTTCCCCCATTACTAAGGATATCGGTTCTCACATTACCATACATATTAGAATATGTAAAGCATCGGTCAAAATCGGTTACCAGCCACTGCCATTTTGATCCCGGTGTTTTCCATATATCTTCATTATGTCCCCAACTGACATTACAACCGAATTCCTGAATACACACATAATCTATAAGGCTGTTTATATTCACCATAGATTTTACTTCACTGTATTTTTTTGCATCGGTCATAGGTCCCTGTCTTACAAATTTCAATAAGGAACTCCAGCTATCCCATGATCCGCTTACCAGCTCCCATCCTTCATTAGCATTAGGAGGAGTCAGAATCGAACGCACCTCATCTTTACCCGAAGGATCGACGTTGTAATTATTGATAAAGTATTGATCGTCAAATTGCTCTCTCAAATCATGTACACCATAATAAGTCCCATTGAAAAACAGGACTACAGGTCTGTATGCCTGGGTACCCAGTTCAAGCTGACCCTTGCAAATACTTTCCAGCATACCATCAGTAATTAGATTTGTATTCCAGCCATCACCACCCTGTCTTAAACGAAATTCGGAAAAACAACCGAATTGTTTATCAAAAAGCCTGTACCAGATAAAATCATCACCATACTTGCCTTTGAGAGCTATCTGAAGCGGCTTTTGAGGGCAGGTAAAATTAGTCAGGCTTCCAAGTCTCATTCCGGCATTCGCTTTTGCAATCTGCTTTCCGTCTTCAGTAAAAAACTCAATTGCTATGGGGATTTCTCTTCCTTTCAGACTGTTTTTAAATATGCCCTTTTCTTCATCGAAAAGTAAAGCTGAATCAGTAGCGATTGAAATACACATCAGTTTTCTTGATTTCTCATTTATAAAATAAGTGTTAGTGGCAACTTTACCAGCCAGTTTGTCCGGTTCTATACAGCGTGCCCGAATAGTGGTAGTTTTACTTATGCTGATAGGTGAACTATATTTTCTGGAATTTTTATTCGGAATAGTACCATCGAGTGTATAATAAATATCTCCTGCAGAAGAACTCAATGTAACAGATTGAGTTCCATCATAAAAACCTCCTGGAACTGAAAAAGAAACAGGTGATGAAGGGACTTCTGTATTTTTGGGGTCACTGGTGTTTGCAGCCCCTGGTGTCGGTTGATCAAATTGATACCAGGACGCCTCAGCATTGGGATATCTTCCGTAGCTGATATCATTGAGTTGATTTGAGAATATTACTGAATCAACTACACTGACTGTACCATTGACATTTTTGCACAAGGCCAGTTCTTCACCATCGGCACTGAGACCGAAATTAGTGTGATAATATTTGGTAGTAAATTTTTCATTCCATGGATAAGAGTCTCTGGTGTACCTTTCTCCCGGTTTTGCATTATTCCCATCCGCAAATATGACCAGATATCCTTTGGAGGCAATCTTTGTTCCTTTCGGAATCGGCCATTTCTTCAAATCTTTAAAATCGTCGGTTAGATAATAGTCAGTCAGATCTACTTCAGAATTTGAAGTGTTATAAAGCTCAATCCAATCAGAAAAATCTTCAAAATCCCATATATCCGGATACACCGAAACATTGGA
>CAYYNL010000057.1:0-25032 GCA_964472925.1 uncultured Fibrobacter sp.
AGACATCTGGCTCCACTGGCTTAGCCAGTGGTTTCCTGAAAGCCAGAAATGAAACCTGAAATGTTTCCCTATATTAGCGGGAGCTCATTTACCCCCAGATTCAGAAATGTTTATAGGAGGTGGTTCCAAGAGGAAAAACGTTAAATCCAATATTATATAATTCCTGATGATTCAAAATGTTTCTTCCATCAAAAATAAAGGCAGGTTTCTCCATTTCATTGAAGATACGGCGGTAATCCAAAGAACGATACAGATCCCATTCGGTTACAATGGCCAGCGCATGTGCCCCTCTGGCTGCTTCGTATGGATCCTCGGTAAATTCTATTTTAGAAGCATGCTGGCAAAGATCCCGTTTAGCATTGTCCAGTGCTTTGGGATCGCTGATAACCACATTAGCTCTCTCTTCGATTAGCTGTAAAGCAAGATCAATTGCAGGTGATTCACGTGTATCCCCGGTATCTTTTTTAAATGCAAAACCGTAAATAGCAATCCGTTTACCAGCAATAGTGTTAAACATCACCCGAAGCATGGTCTGACCAAAACGTTTTTTCTGATATTCATTCATCAGAACCACACTCTCCCAGTATCTGGCGACTTCATGCAGGCCGTAGCTTTCGCAAATATAAACCAGATTAAGAATATCTTTTTTGAAGCAGGAACCGCCAAATCCGATGCTGGCATTAAGAAACTTCGGACCTATTCTACTGTCTTTACCGATTGCACGGGAAACTTCAGAGATGTTTGCCTCAGTACGCTCACACAAAGCTGAGATGCTGTTAATAGAGGAAATGCGCTGAGCAAGAAAAGCATTTGCAACCAGTTTTGACAGTTCTGCACTCCAGACATTTGTGGTTAAAATACGTTCACGTGGAACCCAGTTGGCATAAATAGAAACGATCTCTTCACAGGCTTTCAATCCGGTTTCTGTTAATTGTGAACCTATAAGAACCCGGTCTGGACTCTGTAAATCCGCAATAGCTGTTCCCTCTGCCAGAAATTCAGGATTTGATACTACTTCAAAATGAATTCCCTTATCATTTGCATTCAGTATTCTCTCCATTGCACGGGCAGTTCGCACAGGAAGAGTGCTTTTCTCCACAATAATCTTGTCGGATTCGGATGATTTTATTATCTCCCGTGCAGTCTTTTCCCAATACTGTAAATCTGCGGCTTTTCCAGCGCCTTCACCGAAGGTTTTGGTTGGAGTATTTACAGAAACGAAAATTATATCTGCATCCCTGATTGCTGCTGATATATCTGTAGAAAAGAAAAGATTACGACCCCTGGCCTCTTTTACCACCTCATATAGCCCGGGTTCATAGATAGGAAGATTTTCAGAATTCCAGGCATCGATACGTGAAGCACTAATATCCACCACAGTAATCTTGTATTGAGGACATTTCATGGCAATCATCGCCATAGTTGGCCCCCCGACATATCCGGCACCAATACAGATAATATTTTTTTCAAATCTTGAATCCAGCCCCATTAATTATCTCCTTCTTGGACAGAAATTTAGCTGCAGATAACCTCAGTAAATAACATTCTGCACAAAGCTAGCACTATAATCTTTTCCACACAGTATCGGCCAGCTTGCATCGGACCTCATTTATTATATCTCTATTGCCAAGGCGTCGAGGGAATGTGTGATTGGAAAGAAGCACAACTGCGGCTTTTTTCAAAGGATCAATCACTATAGAACACCCTGTAAACCCGGTTTTACCAAATGCAGACTCACTGCAGAACTTGCCCATAAAACTTTTCTGGTTCAACTCCCACCCCAATCCAGTACACTGGTCTTTTCCGGAGAGTTGATTGGTATACATCTGACTTATAATTTCAGGATTAAAGAAACGTTTTCCTGCATAAGTTCCATCTTCTAAAAGCATCTGAACAAAAGTTAACAAATCCGGGACAGTAGAGAATAACCCTGCAGAACCAACCACTTTGGGCCTGAGAGCCCATGCACTTTCATCGTGAACCTCCCCCTGAATCAGCTTTCCTCTCCAGGAATCGATTTCAGTGGGAGCAATGTTATGGCTACCCAATTTTGAAACATCAAATGATGTTCTGTTCATGGAAAGCGGTTCAAAAAAAAACTCTGCTGCCGCCTGATCCAGTGTTTTACCGGTGCAATGCTCCAATACTAAACCCAAAAGAATACTGGTAGCATTTGCATAAGAGAAACAGGTACCTGGTGGATAATCAAAATCAGCAGTTAAGATCTTCTGCATTATCTCTGCACTCTGCAGGTCTTTACAATCAGAGAGCCTGAACTTGAAAGACAGAGTCTGAGTCAGAAGATGCTGAATCAGAATTTTTTCACGATAAGAACCGCTGAATTGTGGAAGATAGCTGACAAGCTGATCACTGGTATAAATAAGGTGGTCGTTTAAAAGTTTGAGAGCCAGCGATGATACCGGAATAGCCTTGGTTATAGATGCTACATCATATATGGTCTCCTCAGTCACTGAAGGAGAATCGCTATCATAAGTGAGGTGTCCCAGTGCTATTACCTGCGATCGGTTGCGAGAATAAACACCAGCAACACAGCCTGGGAAAACATGTGCATCAATGGCAGCCTGAAGATCTTTTCTTATCTGGTCAATCATAGACACCCTTTAAATGCGGCTCTATTACCCTGATATTTTTCCATCTGCCCAAACGGAAGCGTATTAGCCAGGTTATTGCCGCTACCATAACAAATATGGTGGCTGTAGTCCACTGAAACCAGATACTTACCTTTAAATAATCTGCCACCATCAGAACCCCAAGAAAGCTGCAGTTTGATACGATAGAAAAAATCATGGTCCAGCGGGTATCCCCTGCAGATTGTAGCGAACTCACAAAAATGATATTGCAGGCATCCAATAAGGAATAGACTGCAACAAACCTCAGAAGTACCACCCCCAATGCAGTTATCGACTGATAGGTATCGACAACTCCATTACCATTAAAAAGATTTAAAATATTAAAAGGAAAAAGCACAAGTATAGCCGCAATTACAATCATCCATATTTCTGCGAGATAAAAACCTGTATAGGTTAACTTTACTGTTTTATTGATGTTTCCTGCACCTTGTGCCTGGCCTACCAATACACCAACTGCCTGCCCTAAACCTATTATTGGAAAAAAGGCAAACCCATTAATTCTAAACACAATGTTTGAAGCTGCCAGCTCGTTATCACCAATTCTTCCAATGAAAAATATAAACAGTGTCCATGCCAGCATCTCAAAAGCAAATCTTAAACCGTTTGGAATACCAAAATGTAATAACCGCTGAAACAACTTTAATTCGAAACCTCTGTCGTTCCAGGGATGTCCCGAGGTTTGCCGGGACCTGATAAACAGAATAAAAAGAATCAGGGCCACCCACCCCTGAGCTATCACTGTGGCATAAGCCGCACCATCTATGCCCAGTTCAGGAAAACCCCAATAACCAAAAATTAGGCAATAATCAAGTATGGTATTTACAGCCAACCCTGTAAGCTGTACTATCGCCAATGTAGCGGTATATCCTCTTCCGGAAAAAAAACCGGATAAAGCACTTCCACAGATTGTAGTGAAAGAAAACCAGCAGAGTATAGCAAAATAACGCTGTTCCAGAAGGCGGATATGCTCTGAATGTGCTACCCAGTTAAAAAGTGGTTCTGCAGCAAAACCGATTAAAAAAACAATGAAACCGCTAACTGCGGAAAAATAGATGCCCTGCCAGGTAGCGGCAAAAGCTCGCCCCTGCCTTTTGGCGCCCACATAATGAGCCACCAATGTAGATGTAAACATAGCTGTACCCTGAAATGGACTGATAATCAAGCTTGAAGCCATTCCAGCCGGTACAACTGCTGCAAGAGCCTCTTTTGAATACCAGGCTAAAAAGAGAGCATCCACAAACTGCATTAACACCAGCCCTATCATAGATAGGATCAGTGGTACGGCCAGTTTTAATATCTCAAGCCACAAAGGTTTCTGTTTTTGAATCATTTAGGGGCTAAATATACTAAAGTTGAAGAAGAAAACCACATTTCTATACCCTAAAATACCCGCTATCTATCTATTTTCTGATTTAAGTCATTTATCAGGTTTTAAAAGGTACACGATTTGAGTACCTTTAAGGTTTTTGGCCTGATATTTTTAACCTAATTTGGTATGATTTAGGTTTAATTCACCAGTATATAACAGGAGCTACATCATGATTAATACACTCGAACCTGCATCGCTCTGGAAATATTTTAATGAACTCTGCAAAATTCCCCGCCCATCAAAAGGTGAACAACAAGTTTCCAGTTTTATCCAACAAACTGCTCATAAGCTTAATCTGGCGGTTGAAACGGATTCCATCGGTAATGTTCTGGTAAAAAAAGAAGCATCTTCTAAGAAAAGAAACAGCCCGACTGTGATACTGCAAAGCCATTTAGATATGGTACAGCAAAAAAACAGCGGTGTTAATCATGATTTCCAGCATGACCCCATCCAGACCTATATCGATGGGGACTGGGTCAAAGCCAAAGATACCACCCTGGGTGCAGACGATGGCATAGGTGTGGCCGCCACCCTTTCTGTTTTGGAATCCACAGAGCTGGACCATGGCCCCATAGAAGCACTTTTCACAGTAGATGAAGAAAGCGGAATGTCCGGTGCCTTCCACCTCTCCCCCCATCTTCTAAAAGGAAAAATGTTATTAAACCTGGATAGTGAAGATGACGATGAGCTCTGCATTGGTTGTGCAGGAGGAATCAATGCAATCGCTCAACTATCCTCCATTTGCGAAATAGCAGATAAACACCACACCAGCTTTCAAATCGCCCTGAAAGGACTTCGCGGAGGACATTCCGGAATAGATATTCACCTTGGAAGAGCAAATGCCATAAAACAACTGAACCGGGTATTATTCGAACTGGTTCAGCATTTTGATATCCGCATCAGCAGCTTCTCTGGAGGCTCAGCACGAAATGCTATACCCAGGGAAGCGTTTGCCACCTTTATCATAACTGATTCTTATGTTGGTGAGCTCAAGACGTTCATTGCAATTTTGCAAAAGCAACTATACGAGGAGCACTCTGTCACAGATCCTGAAATCAGGCTGGAACTGACCCAGGTTCCACCAGTAAAACAGGTGCTTACCAGCCCGGCTCAGCAAAACCTGCTGCGTGCCATTTACGCCTGCCCAAATGGAGTCATGAGAATGAACAGTCAATTTCCTGAACTGGTTGAAACTTCCAATAACCTGGCTATGCTAGAATGCAGTGAAGGGAAAAACACTATCCATTGTCTTATAAGAAGTTCAAAAGAGAGTGCACGCCAAGATCTTTCCAATGCAGTACTGTGTGCACTTTCCCTTGCAGAAGCTCATGTGGAATTCTCCGGAGCTTATCCGGGATGGCAACCCAACCCTAATTCAGAACTCCTTAAAACCCTTCAATCCACCTATGAAAATCTTTTCAAAAAAAAGCCCAATGTCAGAGTAATTCATGCAGGATTAGAATGTGGTATTATCGGTGCAAAATATCCAGGCCTCGATATGGTGTCCTTGGGGCCAACCATCTGCCATCCCCATTCTCCAGATGAAGCAGTAAGTATACGATCTGTTCAGAAATTCTGGAAATTTCTGACTGCCTGTCTCGCTCGATTATAATTGTCAGAGGCAGCCTATGAGGGCTGCCCCAAAATGATTATCCAATTAAGACACAGTTTATTCCATAACGGTTTGGGATTTCAAAAAAACCCGTAGCTGAACCATACATTTTTTTCGTATAGCAAGAAGTTCCTGGTCATAACGGCCATCTCTGAAATCTGGAAATGACCATTCAAAAGGCTGATATTTCCCGGATTTGTATCGCCCGGCAAGGTCGGCGTATATGCCCTTATCCAGATAAATCTTCTGACCAGCCTCCTTTGCCGATGCCAAAACCACCTTATTATGGTCAAGATAGCCTGCATCCAGATTGACAGTGCGCTTCCCATCAACAGATAATTGCTGCTCCAACTGATTGCAACGGATCTTCATTTCCACCAAAAATGTCGGCAGTTGCAATGTTTCAAAAGAGTATAATCTGCGAAAAATCGGAGAACCCATCTCCGGTTTGTAATAATCTGTTACATCAAAAAGATGAGCATCACCTTCTATATCAATTTTACCCCAGATATTTTCCATCAGCAGTCTTGCTTTATCAAGATACTCTTCTTCACGGTAAAGAACTGCCACAAAGTATTTGACAGGCAAAACTGGTTTGATATCAGCCATGTTTAATTACTCCCAATGCTTTTTTCACAATATCTATATGGATCCCCATATTCTGAGCTATGTATTTATACTGCATTTCCGTACTGAGCTCTTCTCTTCGAGTACCTGTGGCACTGCGCACAGCCAGTTTATTTCCCTGAAGGTACTGATGCTCACCTGCTGTAACACGGGTTAAAACCGGATATGTCATCATCTCCCATTTAAAGGACTGTTCCCAGGCATAGGCAAATGACAAAGAATCTACTGGCTTGATCTTGTATACCAAACGCATCTTCCGGTTGCCTTTTACGACAGTGAAAAACTGTACCTTCTCTCCATTATCCAGCGGAACCAGTTCAATGCTGTTATAACCAGTCTGAACCGTTACAGGATGCAGCCTGGGAAGCAATACAGGAGTAAAGAGCAAATATCCCGGGTCAAGTAAAAGCAGTCCTTCTGGCTTTACAATAATCAGGCCGCAATGGGTATCGGGGCCATAATAACGATCAGCAAGCACCGGATGAGCTTCTATACCCAAAGCGTTATATATGGCAATAATAGAAGCAGTCAGTGAAAAACAGGTACCACCAGTTCCCCATTTCAAATAATCAGAAATCAGTTCATCAGGATAACGCATGGCGGAGGAAGAGCTAACCATGGCATCCGATTTTATGATTTTGGTAAGATTCTCATAAGGAATCCTTGAAAATGCATCAGCTACCCGGTATAGAAGAGATGCTGGACCTTCATATAGATTGATTCCACATCTGCTTAGAAATTTCAGTAACACCGGTTGGCTTATTCTGAGCCATGGAGCATCGTTTATCACATCTGAATTCATATACGTATAGCCTGACAATATTGATCGTTGGCAGACTGCACCACTTTTATAAAGGAGTTCTCTTTATGAAACACTTTTACTTTTACCATTCCGGAATTTCTGGCTTTCGAAAACCGGACTAGCACCGATGCTGCAGAACTGATTTCGTCTTCAGTACAGATTCCCCTGAGAATCGCTACCGGTCCTGGTATTTCATCCATATACATGAAATAATCATCTGATGTAACTATCTTCTCAAGAACACCGTTTTCCGATTCGTTTCTGGAAACAATAACCTTGCATAATGGCGAGAGACGAAAATGTCTTCCCCAGGCGAGCAATTTAAAATCATTAAGGGAAATCTTCTGATTTATGGAAACCAGTTCATTAAAACGCCGGGCTGGATCTGCATGGGTAAGAAGACACCCACCAGCAGGCGAGTCATGTATCAGGCCATGTTCTCTGGCATACTCCAACTGCACTTTTCTGCTCCGCCCACTAATCGCCAGTAACCGCTCCCTGTCCACTAACCCCTGTTCCTCAACTTTAGTGGGCGGTAAAAGTCTGGCTGATAGTGGCCTCAGAAGTATTCCCTGCAGGTTTGCTCGTTTCTCTATTGTGTGCAAACATTCCATGCGCTGTGACATAGGCCTTTGCCCTATCACCTCCCCTGTCGCAATAAAGGATGCCCCCTCTTCTTCCATAATTTTTGCAGCGTTCTTAAGTCTGGCTATGCGGCAATCCATACAGGGGTTGGCATTTTTACCATACCCAAAGGCAGGGTCAAGAATCATGTCCAGAAACTCTTCCCCCTCCTCCTCTATGCGTATTGGTACCCCCAAAGAATCCGCATACCTCCTTACCTCTTTATAGCTTCTACCCAAACCGGAATAAAAAGGTAAAAGAAAATGAAGTGCCTTTATCTGGAGTCCCTGACTTTTAAGAAGATGTGTTGCTGTTACACTGTCCAGACCACCCGAAAACATTACTATACCGTGAACCATTTTAATCCTAGCATTCTTCTCTTTTATACATAACGAGATACTATATTTCACAAGCTTCAAAATATAACTCTTCCATACGAAACTAAATCAGGATTATTTTTCAACCCAAAAAAAACCATCCGAATCAGGTCTAAGATGATATATACTTAGATAACTCGAAAAATTTGTAACAATGAATCGGATTACTGAACTTTTTAGCTATTCTTAACAGGATATTTTTTATGCCCTCAATTGCCAAAAACCTCTCACATTCTATTGAATATTACCTTCTTCGAATATTAGAGAAATTTATAAGTATGATTCCCCGTTTTATTGCACTAAAGTTGGGAAATACAGCCGGGTTTATCTTTTATTTAAGTGGTATTTACCGAAAAACTGTAGTAGCCAATATGAGACATGCAGGCTTCTGGAACGAAAAAGAGATCAATTCAATAGTGTTTAAACTTTATATAAATATGGGACGATATATAATAGATTTTCTTCGCACTAGCTCCTCTGCCCCAACTTACCGAGTACATAATGAGCAGATACTGACAGAGGTATTATCCAGAAACAAAGGAACCATAGCATTATTAGCTCACTTTGGAAACTGGGAAATGATGGCAGAAGTCTTTGGTAAGAGAGTTTCGGACCTCAATGTAATAGCCAAGAGAATGAAAAATAAAAAGGTAGATCAATGGCTTGAGCACAAACGTTCACGCACCGGAGTGTGCACCATCTATAGCGAACAGGCATTACGAAAAATGCTTGAAGTTATCAAAAGAAACGGCATTGTTGCCATACTGATCGACCAACACGCTGGAAAACATGGCACTATGGTGCCTTTTCTGGGAAAACCAGCAAATACAGTCCGTTCAGTTGCAGGAATCGTAGAAAAAACAGGTTGTTCTGTTTTGCCAACCTATTCTTTGATGGCCAGAGATGGCACTTATGACATTATGATAAATAAAGCACCACAACCCCAGTTTGAAGGCAATACTGAAGAACAACGTATTGAGGAATATCAGAAACTGCATAATGAAATTATTTCAAAGTGGATAAGAGAATATCCCGAACATTATTTCGGCTGGTTTCACAAACGATTCAGAAATTTAATTCCTTACTGATCTGTTATTTTTTTGCATACAACCTTGAAGGTTGCATGCAAAAAATTATAAATAGAAAAGTTCTATGCTCTGTTAAACTGGTTTACCCGGCTTGCTGCCCCGACCTGTGCGCCTTCTCCTCTGTCACGGGCTCTGCTTATGCGCAAGTTTCTTCCGCCAAACATAGAGTCACCCAATTCAGAAATGGCTGCGTCTGCATTAGCATCTTCCAGCTCTATAAAGCCAAATCCCCTGGAACGTCCAGTTTCTCTATCGGAGATTAACACTACGGAGTGGATTGGTTCGTACTTGGAGAAAAAGTTTCTGATGTCACTCTCGGTGGTCCTGTAGGGCAGATTACCAATGTAAAGCTTCTGAGACATAGTACAACTTCCTTTGAAAATGGTGAAATAAATAATCTTGGAGACAAGCACTATTGCAAGTTCCAGTTACAAAGAGTGAGCTTTCGAGGATGTGTGTGACAATTCCACCTCCACTCACTCATGGTCCCAAGAATATCGCAAAGATCATGCCGTAGAAAAAAGCTTAAAATTCCATTTTTTCTGCCCTGCAATAGACTGAAATGTTCATTTTTAAGAATCAATTCTCAAAAGTGAGAAAACTGATGGCAATCTCATACTGTTAGACATCTGATGTAAATTAACAGTATAATAATAACTCTCTTTAATGATTTGCCTGTTATCTCCTTGTATTTTAAAAAGTTGCTCAATTACTTGTATAGCAAATAGCAAACCATAAGCTATCCCTTCTGGCATAATCATTGTATTAACTAATGTAAAAATCACCTTAAAATAAAGAAATTGATGTTCAACATTTCTATTCCAATGGTAATTAATCTTAAGCAGGAGAAATAATTGTGGACATTTTCACTGAAGATGATCTCAGAGATCTGGTTTCAGTCCACTTTGATCACTGTGTAAGCATCTTTATGCCTTCATTCCGTGTCGGATCCGATCTGCAGCAAAACCCTGTTCGCTTCAGAAATCTGATCGCTGCAGCAATGGAAAAGATGATATCACAAGGATTACGCAGCACTGAAGCAGAAAACCTTTTGGCACCCCTGAAACGGATTCTGCATAACAGCAGCTTCTGGCAGCATCAGGCCGATGGTCTGGCCGCTTTTATCGCTCCAGGAACAACTAAAATTTTCCGCCTTCCTGCTTCGCTGCAAGAAATCCTGGTGGTGGGCCGCTCTTTTTATCTTAAACCACTTCTGTCTCTGCTTTCAGGAAACACCAGATTCTATCTGCTGGACCTGGAAATTAAAAACGTTAGGCTCTTTGAAGGTTCAAGGTTAACTTTGACCCGCTATGAATCAGAAAAAATTCCTCTTAATCTGGATGATACCCTGGGTTTTGATAGAATGGAAAAATACAGCCAGTTCGCCAGTAAACCATCCTGGAATGATAACCGTAATACCACAGTTTTTGGTTATGGACGTCAGACCGATAAACAAAAAATCAATATTAAAAACTTCTATCACCGGGTAAGTGACGCCATAGAAGAAATTTTACAAAATAGCTACGACCCGCTTCTCCTGGGAGGTATCGATTATCTTCATGCCCTCTATAGAGAAGCCAACAATTATCCCTATCTAAGCGATACAGGCCTGTTCCTCGATCTGAAAAATCTCTCCGATTCCGAAATTCACCAAAGAGCCTGGCCACTGATCGAACCCTATTTCCAAAAAAAACGAATACAGGATATCAACTCATTTCAACAACTTTGGAATACAAACAGCCGCCTTGCAGCGACCGATCTAAAAACCATTGTCTCAGGTGCTGTACATGGCCGAATTCAGACACTTTTTGTCTCTGATACTCCTCAGGATTTTTGGGGTAAATATCTGGAATCTCGACAGGATGTGGAAATCCATGCCAATAAACTTCCTGATGATGAAGATCTGTTGGATAAAGCTGCTATTAACACTCTGCTTAGAAAGGGTACAGTATATGTACTGACACAAAATGAGATGCCAGTATCTGGTCCTATCGCAGCTATCTTACGCTATTAGTTCCACAGGGGCGACTATTGTACTGATCGCCCCGCTTACTTTCTTAAGCCATATCTTTTTCCTTAACTATTATTAAACTTCTATTATAAAATTTTAGCAACTACTCAGCAATTTATGGTAGTTACGGAATCAGGAATAAATTTTCAAAATCTGTGAGCTTAAAGTCTAATAACCAATTATCAAATTTCAAACAAATACAGAAAATTATAAACAGGGGCAAATTAAAACTCAGTAGATACCTGAAGCTGAAGGTTCCTTTGGGAAATTTGTTTAGGATTTAAGAATTGTTATTTGGAATTTTATATCTGATTAAATAGCTGAGTTGTTACAATTTTGTTTCATCGCCTGACAGGAGGCTTCCTATCACACTTTTTTTCCTTAATCAGAACTATCTGGTGCAAAAAGAGACAATCACCGCTTTGAGAGCCTTGAGTCAAATGAAAATCATTACCCTCGATATCAGCTCTCATCCCACTATCGAGCAAGCACATTTTGCCTGCAAAATTATGACAGAGCATAAATGCAGGATCCTTTTCACCATAAACGAATGGGGTTTGGATACCGAAGGCATTATCCATGATTTTATGCTCCAGAGATCAATCATTCATCTAAACTGGTGTGTCGATGATCCTTTCTTTGAAGAAATAATCCTGCGAAAAAAATTTAAACCTTCTTCTCTTCGAATAGATTTCGTTTCTGATAAAGATTATCTGACTGAAATGAATTCCCTGGGCTATCATGCTTACTTTCTTCCACTGGCCACCGATCCATCTCTTTTCTTTCCTGAAAACCTCCCCTATATCAATGATGTAGCATTTGTAGGAAGATCATATCTGGACCAGATTGATGAATTCAGCAACATTGCACCAACTTTTGTAGAAAGTATGATCCCTTATATAGCTTCGATACTCAAAGAATACCTTCTCAATAATGAATTGGATCTGGAAAAATTACTGCATGATAAAATCTCTGCAGTCAGCCTCCCACAAAACTGCTCAAAGAAAAAAGCACTATTTATTTGTAAACACCTGGCCGGTTTCCTTTATCGCAAAGAAATTGTCCTGGAACTGGCAAAATCCTTCGAAAATTTCGCTGTTTATGGGGATAATGGTTGGCTTTCCAGCATTGAAAACAAACTGCATAAAATCGTCAGGTACGGCAATGAACTGCGTGAAGTCTATAATGGAACTAAAATTAACATTGACATCAATCGGGTAGTCATCAGAAATGGTTTTACCCAACGGGTCTTCGATGTCCTGGCATGCAGATCATTTCTTATCACTAGTACCAAGCCGCTGATTCGCGAATTTTTTGAAACCGAAAATAAAAAAGAGATTGTCACCTTCAGTAATGCTGAAGAACTCACAGACCTGGTACGCTATTATCTTAATCATGAAAGTGAGCTTAAAACCATAGCTCAAAGAGGATATGAAAAAATCCTTGCTTCACATACTTATAAACATCGTATCCAACAAATCTTCAAGATTGTAAAAAAACACCTCTTCTGATTAAAAGGTTAACTATCGTAAACCAGCCTTGAAATTAAACATGGTGGAGTCCGATACTCTGGTACCAGACTTATAAGCCTCCATCACATTTTGCAGGAAATCTATTTGAGGTTTAATAAAACTCAGATCTATCAGAAAATTGCTTATGCCCATTGAAGCCATCTTCGCAATACGATGAGTCAGACAAAGGGGTTTTCTGGACAGCAAATAATAAAGTCCCTCTCTTTTGGAAACAAAAAAGGGATTACCATAATAATCCGACAGATCTTCATTTGGCTCGACTGCATACCTCATCCGCGAGATAAAAAGAGGAATATGCGAATAAACATATAATATACCAGTTTCTGATATACACTCTCTGAGATTCAGATATTCATCTTCCAATGAAAATGCGAAATATTTAAATCCCATTTTTTTCACCGCCCTTTGCGATGGACAATTGATTATCCATAATGGATTGTCGGCAATAAGTTCGGTCCCCCGGGGAAAAAGTGTTGATTGTCCAATATTACTGCAGACAAACCTTTTTATCCCCAGAGCAGTAAATCTGGAAATGATTTTTTCCCAAATAGTCAATTCCTTATCCGGAATAAAAGCCGGAAGTGCCGGAATAATTCGTGCTTTCCAACTATCTGATAGTCGCTGATTCTCCAGAAAGCTATGCATGCTTTTCACAGTAGCAGATAGTATTACGTTTTGACATGAAATACCTTTCAGGCAGTCAAGCCACTCTGTCGAATCAATTTTTATCCAGAGTCTCTTATCTACAGAATACAATTTTTTATTGCAATTCACCGATTGAAGAATTCTTTTCACCCCTGGATGAGAAACTCTGAAATAAACCGGGGGGATATCTGCTTTTGAAGAAGCAGTAAACTTCTGATACATACTCTTTCTGCTTACCAGGTACACCAGATCCCCCTTCTTTCCAACAGACACTTTGGTTTTAATATGCAATCTATCATCGATGGTTTCTGAATCGACAACATTTGCACTCACTCCTTCAAAGCCGTCCTGGGGATGGATCCGGAGTCTATCACCGGGAAGCACCTCAATATCACCTGAAACAATGATTCCATCCGAAGTACAACTTAAGATTTCTCCTATCAAAAGACCCGTTCCAGATGGGTTATGCTGATCTATAAATCCGCTGAATGTAACTCCTCCCAGAAAAAAAGAAGTTTTTGGCCTCCCCAGATCTTCAGCAAGCACTCTTTTCATTTCAGGAATTTTATCTGCGTTGTCAATCGAAGCCCGGTAGGCCCTGACCACCGTATCAACATACTCCGGACCTTTCATCCGGCCCTCAATTTTTAAACTGCATACCCCAATCTTTTTTAATTGAGCCAAATAATCGATAGCACAAAAATCATGAGGTGAGAAAAAGTAACCTTCGGCAGATTTCTGCCTGAATTTACGTCTGCATACCTGGGTGCACATACCCCGGTTGCCGCTGGCCCCTCCAAGAAAACTGCTGGCTAAACACATTCCTGAGATACTGTAACAAAGCGCTCCGTGAATAAATACTTCTAACTGCAAAGTAGTTTCCTTCTTTATATTTTTAATTTCTTCACTGGTTAGCTCTCTTGCCAATATTACTCGACTTAACCCCAGCTTCTCAGCCCCTCTGATTCCAGCACGGTTATGAATTGCCATCTGAGTACTTCCATGAAGCCTTAACGAGGGAAAATTGGTCCTGACCACCTCTATTACCCCAAGATCAGCCACAATCAAAGCATCCACCCCAATCTGTTCAAGCTGATAAAGAACATGAATGAGCTCTTCAAACTCTTTCTGCTTTACCTGGGTGTTTAAAGTCACATACACTTTAACCCCTCTGTCATGTGCATAAGGGACAAGATAGGACAGTGTCTTTGTTGTAAAGTTCTTTGCCCTCAACCGCGCATTAAAAACATTAAGACCAAGATAAACCGCGTCAGCACCGGCATTTATGGCTGCATAAAAACTTTCCATCGAACCGGCAGGTGCCAATAATTCCGGCCTCTCTTCTTTAAAATTCATTATTTTTCCTTAAATATCTATTTATTTTTCCGATTTCAACCTTAAAATACGAAATAAAACTCTAAATAATATTTAAAATCAATCTTATAATAGACTGGTATATTATGTGCTAATTATGGAAATCATGACCAAATTAACCCTGAAACTAATCGGTACCGCCTTCGATTTACTGCTCGCCACTTTGCCCAATAATAACAGTAAACTGTTAATCCAGAACCAATATTCTGAGAAAAATCAGCGCAACAAATCAGCTCCTAACGGCTGGATCTATAAAGAGATAACTTCCCCTTTCAGCGGTCACACTCACCGCTACCTGTACCACCCCAGTCCCAAAACTAATGCCCCGGTATTTCTTTTTCTTCACGGACTTGTCTTCGATGCACGCAATTTTATTAACCTATACAAGCTTTCCGATACCTGGCAACTAATTGCCTATGATTTCCCCGAATCAACTGCCATCTATCGTGGTGATATGAATGATTTCCGTTTCTTAATCGACGACTTTCTGGATATCCTTAATATTGATACCCTGTATCTATGTGGTGTCTCTTTTGGCGGAAGCATCGCAACCCGCTTTGCAGCCGCCCACCCCCGAAGAATTAAAACTCTGGTACTGGCGTCTTCCTTTATCATTAACTCCACTAACGGTGATAGAGTAAAAAGCCGGGAGCTGGCCCGCTTCTTTTTAAAACACCCTGATCACAAACTTCACTGGCTTATTCAGAAAATCCTTAGAATGGCTCTCAGTGGTAAAAACAATCCACTTTTACCCCTAAAGGAAATGATCCAAGTCAAAAATGTAGACTGGTACCGCCAGGTAATCCGTTCAATCACCACCTGCGAAGGCACCGAAGATGCAGTAAGAATCAATTGCCCCGTACTTGCCCTCAATGGAGATAAAGATCGACTGGTTTCATTGAATCACGCCCGCGCAATACCACAATATATACCTCATACCAATTTCGAAATAATAAAAGGAGCAAATCATGCCATGATGTACTTTCAAGGTGAATATCTAAGTGAAAAAATCCGCACATTCTGCTCACAATACCTTTAATCAAGTTTCCTGATTTGCTTGTTTATATATGAACATTTTTACCACTCTTTCGTATTAAATCTATGAATTTTAAACTAAAATCCGACTACCAGCCTGCAGGTGATCAACCAGAAGCAATCGCCCAACTGGTTAACGGCCTCCAAAACGAAGTAAAACACCAGGTACTTCTTGGTGTAACCGGTTCCGGAAAAACATTCACCATGGCCAACGTCATCGAACAGGTCCAACTCCCTACTCTGGTCATCTCACATAATAAAACGCTGGCCGCTCAGCTCTATCAGGAATTCAAAGAGTTCTTTCCGGATAACGCTGTGGAATATTTCGTAAGCTTCTATGACTATTATCAACCCGAAGCCTACATCCCCTCCACCGATACCTTTATCGCCAAAACATCTATGATAAACGACGATATCGACCGGCTACGGCTTAAAGCCACTAGCTCCCTCCTCTCACGCAACGACGTAATCATCGTAGCCAGCGTCTCCTGCATCTACGGCATCGGCTCCCCCGAAGCCTATCTGGCCTCAAGCATGGTTCTAAAATCCGGACTCACAATCGACAGACGCAAACTACTCCTCCAACTGACTGAAATGCAGTATACCAGAAACGATATCTCACTGCAAAGAGCAACGTTTAGAGTAAAAGGCGATATTATCGAAATACAACCAGCCTACGATGAAATGGCTCTGAGAATAGAAACCTTTGGAGACCAGATCGAAGCTATTCGTATAATAAATCCCCTCACCGCTAAAGTCTTAAACACCCTGGATGAAGTAAACATCTTCCCAGCAAAGCATTACATGACTACCGGTGTAACAATGGATCAGGCCTTACAACAAATAGACAAAGAACTGAAAGAACAATTGGAAAAATTCCGGTCTGAAAACCGCCTGCTCGAAGCACAACGACTGGAACAACGCACTCTCTATGATATGGAAATGCTCAGGGAAGTAGGATATGTTAACGGCATCGAAAACTACTCCCGCATTCTTGATGGAAGACCGGCAGGAAGCAGACCTTACACCCTGATCGATTTCTTTAAAAAACCCTTCCTGCTCATTATCGATGAATCACACGTCTCTATTCCACAAATCCAGGGTATGTATAACGGTGACCTCGCCAGAAAAAAAACACTGGTCGAACATGGATTCCGTTTACCTTGCGCTCTCGATAACAGACCCCTGAGATTCAATGAATTCGAAAATCTGCTCGATTCAGTCATCTACGTCTCTGCAACACCGGGAGATTACGAACTGCGAAAAAGTGAAGGTCTCTTTGTTGAACAGATCATCCGCCCCACTCACCTGGTAGATCCTCCTATCGAAATCAAACCAGCTATAAATCAGGTCGACGACCTCATCGAACAACTCAGAATCACCGTAGAAAAGAAACAAAGAGCCCTGGTTACTACTCTGACCAAAAAAATGGCCGAAGACCTCACCGAGTATCTGGAATCTCTGGACTTCAAAGTCCGCTATCTGCACTCAGAAATCGACACACTCCAGCGCACCGAAATCCTCAGAGACCTCCGACTTGGCTCCTTTGACATCCTTATAGGCATTAACCTCCTCAGAGAAGGACTCGATCTGCCTGAAGTTGCTCTGGTCACCATTCTGGATGCCGATAAGGAAGGCTTTCTCAGATCCGTACGCTCTATCGTTCAGATCGCAGGTAGAGCCGCTCGCAATATCGATGGTAGAATCATCCTCTATGCAGATAAGATCACCGATTCAATTAAAAAAGCAATCGATGAAAGTAACCGCAGAAGAAATAAACAACTTGCTTACAACCACAAACATGGTATAACCCCAAAAAGCGTCCAGAGAAAAATCGAAGAAAAACTTTCGTTCTACCAGGAAAGCACCACTTCTGCACAAATCCTCTCCGCTGCAGAACCTGCTCCCTCCTATTCCTCTACAAATAAAATCACCAAATCAAAATCGAAAAAATCCGATAAGTCTGAACTTAAACAATTGGAAAAAGAAATGATGATTGCTGCAAAAAATCTGGATTTTGAAAAGGCCGCCCGCCTCAGAGACTTGATCGCCGCCCAGAAAAAACAAAAATGAGCACCACTTATTTTTATATCTGCCCAAGCTTAAATGCGCCGCTCTACTTCCTGTTTATTAATCGAATAAACACATCTTCCAGCGATTCACCTTCGTGCAACAGATTGGAAATTTCATCTTTTATCAGCAAACTCCCTTTATCTATAATAGCTGCAGTATTGCAGATTCGCTCCACTTCCGATAAAATATGCGAATTAAGAAACAGAGTAACTCCTTGCCCCTTCAAATTCTCCAGTATCATCCTGAACTCTCGTATCCCGATAGGATCAAGTCCATTGGTTGGCTCATCAAGTATCAGTATCTGCGGTGAAGCTATAAGCGAAGCTGCCAACCCGATTCTCTGCATCATACCTTTGGAATATGTTCCACAACGACTTCTCTGGCGACTCTTCATTCCAACCGTCTCCAATGCCTGGTCAATCGCTTTCTCAGCTTCTTTTCCATAAAGATCACTTAATCTGGCATGCCTTCGTAAATATTCCCTGCCGGAAAGATATGCCGGCAAATTGAGATTCTCAGGAAGATATCCTATGCCCTTACGCGCAGATGGCAACCTGCTGGATATGCCCTTAATAAGAACCTCTCCGGAATCTGCCCTGGCAAAATCCAGCAAAATTCGAATAATTGTAGTCTTTCCTGCTCCATTTGGGCCCAATAGCGCAAAAAAATCTCCGGCAGAGATTTCAAAAGAAACATTTTCCAGAACAGTCATTGTTCCGTATCGCTTGCTTATGGATCGAAACTGTATCAATTTAAATACTCCTTACCCAGAAATATCACCTCATGAAATACATAAATCCCTCATGTCATCAAGATAATAGGTCGGCGAGATTCTCAGAGTATCAGGTTTGTTAAGACTCCATCTGACAAAAGCTGTGGCTGTTCCCGCTGAATGTCCACACTCTATATCAAAGGTAGAATCCCCAATAAAAAGTGATTCTTCTGGCTCACACCGCAGCAGCTCCAATGCCTTCAGCGCTGGTTGAGGATCCGGTTTATGTCGTAAAGTCAATTCCGGAGTTATGAAATGTTCAAAAAAACTGAATATTCCAGTTTCCTTAAGATAAATATCCAAAGTAGATCTCATTCGCGATGTCACCACCACACAACGCCTGCCCCGTTCAGTTAAGTACTTCAGACTCTCATGTACTCCACAACAGAGCTTAAGATATTTCTTATATATAGATAACTGATAGTCCATGTGAATTTCTCTCAGATATCTGAACTGCTCCTCTGTAAGAGGGCCAAAATGGATCTCCATCTGATCTCGTAAAGTCATGCCAATAGTACTTAGAACCCTCTCTCTTTTGAGCTCTGCCATACCAGCTACTCTCGCTGTATTAAAATAGCATTGACAAATAAGCTCTGTTGTATCGAAAAGTGTTCCATCTGCATCAAAAAGGTAACATGAATAAGTTTTCAAATCCCCCCGCTTCCCTATCTGTTCACTTGAATAATAAAAAAGCAAAAAGTAAAATAGTTTAAATCCCTCTAAAACTCCATTATAGAGATCTACCTGAATAATAACTCAGGAATTATTTTCATAAGCTGAAAAAATAACCATAAAGAAAAATGGTTAGATCTTTTTGCTAAAAGCATGCCCTGCAAAAGGGCAATTCTTGCTTACAACAGGGAAAACAATAAATGATAACCATTGTTGATTACGATGCCGGAAACATAACCTCAGTAAAACGGGCTCTGGATTATCTTGGCATCCCTTCCAAAATCTCCTCCGACTCAAATGATATTATTAATGCAGAAAGAGTGATATTTCCAGGAGTAGGTCACGCAGCCTCAGCAATGAAAATATTGCAGCAAAGAGGATTGGATACCGCATTAAAACAGGCATTTTCCAAGGGTATACCCATTTTAGGCATTTGTCTGGGCACTCAGATCATTCTTTCTCACTCTGAAGAGGGTAATACCAGATGTTTGGGACTGATAGAAGGCGAATGCCCTAAATTCAGCTTTGAAAACAGATCATTAAAAATCCCCCATATCGGATGGAACTCCATTCTTATACAAAAAACTCACCCGGTACTTAATAGTTTAATGCCAAATGATGAGTTCTATTTTGTTCATTCTTACTATCCCAAACCTTCTGATAAAGACTCCATTATCGCAATATGTGAATACGGAATTTCTTTCTGTGCTGTTATTGCAAAGGCAAATCTGATTGCCACCCAGTTCCACCCCGAAAAAAGTGGACCTGCAGGCTTGAAAATATTATCCGCTTTTTCTCAATGGAACGGAAGCTTATGCTGAGTAAGAGAATCATTTCCTGCCTGGATGTCCGCAATGGCAGACTGGCTAAAAGTGTTAAATTTGTGAACACAAAAGATATCGGTGATCCCATTGCAACTGCTCAGAAATACTACAATGACGGCATAGATGAGCTTGTTTTCTATGACATAACTGCATCCAGCGATAACCGCAATATTATGATAGATGTGGTCAGTGAAGTGGCTTCCAGAATTTTTATCCCCTTCTCTGTCGGTGGAGGTTTGCGTACTGTACAAGACTGCACACAGGTTCGTTTGGCTGGCGCCGAAAAAGTCAATCTTAATACTGCTGCTGTCAATAATCCTGCTATTATCACTGCAGCCTCTGAAGCTTTAGGTGCTCAAGCAGTAGTGCTGTCCATGGATGTTCTTGCGGTTCCTGCCTCTGAAAAAATCCCTTCAGGCTATGAAATCGTTACACATGGGGGACGTACAAAAACTGGCCTGGATGCAATAGAATGGGCTAAAACAGGCGAAAAACTGGGGGCAGGCGAACTGGTCGTTAATTCCATCGATGCTGACGGCACTAAAAACGGCTATGAAATTAATCTTACCCGCATGATCGCTGACTCAGTCTCCATCCCAGTTATCGCCTCCGGTGGTGGTGGCAAACCCGAACACCTCTATGAAGTCCTGACTCGGGGACACGCCGATGCTGCCCTGATTGCATCTATGCTCCACTACGGGGAATACACAATAAAACAAATCAAAGATTACCTTAAAAAACGGGGTATCAAAATCCGTTCTGTTTAAACAATCCTTTTTAAAGCAGCAGAACCTCAACCTCCTCTCCTGCTTTAACACCACATTCAATTAAACCTAAAAACCGCAGTTGATGACGATAAAGAACCGTAAGATATTGATGCAGAAAGGCTTGAAGTCCTTGAAGGTTTTATCTACTGGTGATAAGACCTTAAAGGACTGAAAGCCTTTATGCTCAATAGATTACGTGTTATTCACGTCAATCTACTGCGGTTTTTAGGTTAAAACATTCTCGCTATCAACTCACTCATTTTAGAGTTGCATCATCCGCCTCCTGAACTGTAGAATAAATTTCAAAGTTCATTATCTCTTTAAATCCAATAACATGCATATTGCTATAGTCAACTCAGAATATCCATCACCAACTGGTTCCGATCAGGGAGGAATAGCCACTTACTCTTATACTCTGGCTAATACCCTTGCCAGCCAGGGACACAAAATTGAAATGCTGTTAAGAGAGGGAACCTCCTATGAAAAACTTCACAATTCTGTCAATATTCACCATTTTAAATATAAAACACCAGGCAGATTGACTCGGCTTCTGAGATCTCTGAATGACGGCACTACAAATTGGGAAATGGGCTGTTCCCAATATATCTGTGACTTACTTTTAAAAATCCATCATGAAGACAAAATTGATATAGCAGAATTTCCGGATTATGGCGGACTTGCATTTGCCTGCAAACGCTCTCTTCCCTTCCCGGTAGTGATCAATTTCCACATGCCTTCTGAAATCGTTGACAAGATAAATCTTACTGAATTCACCAGTTCAAGAAAATCTTTCCACAGATTTGAAAGGAAAGCCATCGCTAACGGTCAAGGCTTCCGATGCCCCAGCATGGCTCTAAAATCAGAAATATGTAAACTTTATGCACTGCAGTCATCTGATATTATCACCATTCGCAATCCAGTCTCTACATTACATTTTGATCGTATCAGTAAAAAAGTCAACATGGACCACTTCCATTTACTTTTCACCGGCAGGCTGGAACGCAGAAAAGGAGCCGAAATACTGATAAATGCACTTCCATCAATACTGCAACTGGATAAAAAAATTCATTTCACCCTGGCCGGGAATTCTCAACCCGAAGGAAAACACTGGTACCGTGAAAAACTGGAAAGATCTCTTTCCACAGAACAACGAACCAGAGTATATCTTTCCGGCCCTCTTAATCGTGAAAGTTTACCGGTGTTGTATCGCCGCTCTTCATTATTTCTTTTTCCATCATTATTTGAAAACGCCCCTTACGCTCTTTTGGAAGCAATGGCTGCCCGCTTACCTGTTCTGGCCGGCAATAGCAGAGGAACAGATGAAATAATTAAGCATAATGAAAACGGTTTGCTTTTCAATCCACTTGATCCGCAAGACCTCATCGAGAAGGTCAAGTATGCTTTAACCAATTATCAGCAATGCTGTATCATGGCAGAAAACGCTTATAATTTTTTAAAGCAACACCATGATCCTCAAAAAATAGGTGCTCAAACATTGGATTTTTATCAAAAAGTAATCGAAAGTCATAAGCATTGACCCGCAAAACGGAGATCAGATTGGGAAATATACCCGGAAAACAGCTTATAAAAAACTCAGCGTTGATTCTTTTCAACACGGGCTTTATGATGCTTCTATCCTGGGGTATCTCCATCTGGATCGCCCGAATGCTCGGTCCTTCTGACTATGGCATATTCAATCTGGTTTTATGGCTCTCAAATACAGTCACCTGGGTTGCTGGTATGGGCCTGATTCATGCCGTCACCAAATTCATCGCTGAATTTAAGGGCAAAAATAGCATCACTTCTCTTAAACCTGTCATATTATATGTTCTTAAAATCGAACTTATAATAACAAGCTTTACAACTGTCTTGCTCATTTTCCTGAAATCAGAAATAGCAGATTACTTTTTTTCCCCAGATGAATCGTTCTATTTTTTTATTGCTGCTCTGGGATTAATTCCAGGAATTATCACTGCAGTTTTTTCTGCTGCAATTGAGGGCATACAGAAATTTGAATACTTTACCTACGCAAATCTGGTCATCACACCAGTCTCTTTTGTCTCTAAAATTGTAGTTCTTCTGTTAGATAAAGGCATATCAGGACTATTGATAGTCATGGTGCTTTTTTCCTGTATCAATGCTTTATTCTATGGATATATACTCTATCATGAAGGGGTTATCACCGGAAACAACAAAACGCTGCAAGAGGATATTAAGAAAAGAATCATCGCCTATAACAAAAGCACCCTGGCCATTATTCTATGTGATAAAATCGTATGGGATAAAAGTGAAAATTTCTTCTTAGGCAGATTCTGTAGTGCAACCGAAATCGCTTACTACAATCTGGGATACAATCTGACTCAGAAATTCATGTCAATCCTCCCGACTGCCTTCTGGAAAGTTCTCTTTCCCAAAATGTCCTCATATTGTGGTTCCGGTGACAAAGAAAAAATGAAAAGACTCTTCTACATTTCCACCAGATATCTGGCATTCTTCTCCTTCCCCGTTGGTATCGCAGGAATAATCCTTTCACCTCAATTAATTCTCTATCTGTACGGAACTGATTTTACCGGAGCACAACAGGTCCTCCAGATAATTTTTTTCAGCTCCATTATCTCGAGCCTGGCTAACCCTGGATCAGCTATTCTCTATGGCTTCGATAAACAGTCATTCATTTATAAATATGGTATGGTGCTGGCCATTATCAGCATAATAATGGATATCATTCTGATAAAACCCTACGGTGCACTCGGTGCAGCTATCTGCCACAGCATAACCACTATTCTGGGATCTGTGGGCGGTCTCATCTATACCTGTAAAACTATGAATCTGACATTCCCTTTTATCTCAATCCTGAAAATCCTCTGCTCTACAATATTTATGAGTTCTACCATGAAACTATTGATCCTTCAAAACGATTCACTCCAAGGTTTTATAACCTCTCTTTTAGCTGGCTGCATAGTCTATTTTACATCTTCCCTTTTTCTTGCTACTTTCGAAATCGAAGATTCTGCTTTATTAAATAGTATTAAATCGATTCTTCCTTCTCCACTAAAATCTTTTGTATCCTCTATTGAATTTCTGGCAGTCAGATTAAAAAAAATCCATCAGGCTCCCTAAAAAAACCCTTTATGCGCAATAGATTACGTGTTATCCGTGTCAATCTAATGCGGTTTTTAGGTTGAAGCTTCTTATTTCTGTTAAAATTTGAGTTTTGAAATTTATTTAGGATTAAAGAATTGTGATTTGGAATTTCATATATGATTTAGTCAGCCCCGGTAAGTTACTGTTTTTTAATTTAAGTAATACCTTTTCATAACAAGTAAGGCTAAACGTATTTTAGACGTATTATTATGAAGCACAGACTCTCAAAAATCATACTGAAAATCATCAGAATTGTTGCGGTCGTACTCCCTTTCATCTGGATTTTATCCAAAATTGAATTTTCAAAACTCATCGATGCTTTTACTGCAATTCAGTGGTGGACTATTCCCCTCACTATCTCTGTTATTCTGGCTACCATGTTTCTGCATGGCTTTCGATGGTGGCTGCTGCTGCGTTCTTTCGACCAGCAACTGCCATTCACTCAAACCATATCATATCACTTCAAATCCCTGTTCTACTCTCTTGTCCTCCCTACCAGTGCGGCTCAGGAAGTGGTCAGAACACTTCTTATTGTTAAAAAAGCCGGTTCCTCTGTAAGCTGGAGCACTGCATGGATATGTAAAATCACCGGACTTATCGTCTCATTCTCATTTTCTGTATACGGTTTGATTATTTTATCCGACTCTGCAGTTTCATCAACACTTGTCAAAGCTGCATTGATTCTTTTTATGGCAATTTGCATTCTGGTAGTCTTCTCCTTTTCCAAAAAGCTGACCAAGCCCTTTAGAAACCTGGCCTCAAAAGCTATACCTTCACGCTACCTGTCAAAAGTTGAAAACCTGCGGGAAACAATTTATCAATTCAAATACCGCAAAAAAAGTGTTCTCATTTCCCTGTTTATTACCATAATCATTCAATTTCTGCTAATAAGTGTCTCTGTGATGATAATTAAGGGAATCACGGGTTCTTTTTTTGCCAATGAGTGCTTTGCCTATATCCCGCTGATTGAAATCATCAGTATGGCCCAGCCATTAACTCCAAATGGCATGGGGGTCAGAGAAGCTCTGTCTGC
>CAYYNL010000058.1:0-24883 GCA_964472925.1 uncultured Fibrobacter sp.
TATCGCAAATTCTATTCGCTCTATCCCAACCGGGCACATGACAATGAGACAATCCAGCAACAGATTGATGACACCATCAAGTTGCTAATGACTCTTGGGCGAGCTCCTACTGACTTATCTGTTAAATAATCTGCCGAGATTAAGTGCGTATCAAACATTGCGGCAAGAGGAAGGTGGCCCGTTGAGCGATCACTGCACCCAACCCAAGCACTTCCCCACCGATAACAATTTGTTAAAAAAAAATTGCGGGACTTTTCAAGAGAAGAATACTACCCAAGAGCAGGCGAATTTGTCACATCAGTTTCCAGACTCACTTTTTTTTCTTCGGAACTTTGATTAATATTACCGCCATAACGTGTTTCCATAATACTCCAGAGAACAGCCCTGGCCTTTTTTGCACTCTCTTCGCTTTTAAAAGAGAAGCTAATCTGATTGTTTCTCTCACTAATCGTATCTAGAATCACCGTAAATGCATAAGATTTGCCATCTTCACTGTCTTTCAGTTTAATAGTTCTTCCATAAGAGATGACCGATTCTACATCTATTATTTCTGAACCATATCTAAACAACTGGTTGGGTTTAGCAGACTCCATCATAGTCTCCAGCTGTATCCGTGCTTTTCTGGCAGCCTCTTCTCCTTTGAAATAACAAAACGCCGTACCCTGTCTGGTTAAAATCCGGAAAAAATGGGACATGGCATTTTTTCTTTTTTCTTTTGGAATTTCTTGAACAGCACCAGCATAAATGATATGCATAATGTTATAGCTATCAAAAGCAGTGCTGAAAACAGCTGTATTCATAAGGAACCTCCTTTTTGGAAGAACGTATTATTAACAAAAACCAAGCCATTTTTTAAAGCTCTGAAATTCAGAAAAAACAGCAGTTTATCAGCACAAATTCGCAAATAATTTCCCAATACCACTAAAAGTGGGAGCAGTATGAAAATGAAGCATTTTATTATATTTTATCTGGCTTTTTTATTTAATGAATCAGGATAAAGAGGAATAGCTTTTTGATGAAAAATGATGAATATGCCATAAATGACGATCAGCAATCCGAGAGCCTGGAACGTCAGAAAAAGTATCAGGCGATTGCGGAGATTGCTGCTTTGCTTCATAGCCACTTATCTGCCGAAAAGCTATGTGAATCGATCTGTAAGATTGTTAATAAAGCCTTGCGGTATCCAGAATTAACCATGGTGAAGATGCGACTGGGAGAGTGCTTGCGCAGTACATCTGAAAACACGGAAACCCCCTGGAAGATAATTAAGAGTTTTACAACACCTGATTCCCTTAGTGGATCCATTGAAATCTATTACTCCTCAGAGAAACATTGGATAGAAGCTTCTAATTATTTAAAGGAATACAGATCTTTTCTGGACAGAATTGCCATTTTGATTTCAGGATCGATAAGCAGAGAGGATCTTGAACTGATATTGCTGGAAAATATTGAACGGAATAAAGAACTAAGCGGTTTGGACCGGGTTAACCAGATTATAAAAAGAAATGATTCCGTAGAAGTCCTGCTCCAGGAGATCTGTCACGCTCTTCCAGCATCGTGGCAATACCCAAACAGCACCTGCATTCGGCTGACATACGGCACCGACGTCTACACAAGCGATAATTTCAAACTCAGCCCCTGGGTACAAAAGCAGTCGTTCCGGGTGCCTGGTGGAGCAGAAGGGTGCCTGGAGGTTTATTACACCTCTGAATTTCCTGAAGAAGATGAGGGGCCTTTTTTAAAAGAAGAGCGAAGCTTATTAAACATTATTGCCCAATTGCTTTCCATCGCTATTGGCTGCAAGATTCATGAGCAACTTATCTATGAGAACAGAGAACGACTAAAGGAACTGATGGCAATCAACCGGACCACCGACCTGATTATGAAAGGCAAGCCGATAGATGACACACTTCAGAGTATATGCGATATCTTGCCCGATTCCTGGCAGTTTCCCGAACATGCTGCTGCAAAAATCATATTTGAAGGTCGTGAATATGTATCCAGACCATTTACTGAAACTCCCTATGTACAACGAGAGCAGTTTGTCACCTTTGACAACCAATCCGGAACTGTGGAAATTTATTATCTGACAAAATTACCGGATTATGCAGAAGGTCCTTTTCTGAAAGAAGAAAGAAATCTTTTATTCAACATAGCACGCCTGATTGCCCATTACATCAATAACGAAAAAGGACGCAGGATATTAAAATCCATTACTGTCAGACAAGCTATAGCAAGTAAAAAAGAAGCCAGTCTGCCTGAAAATGACCTGTTTTCTGAAAACGACAGAACACTTAAAGCAAATTATGTGGTCAAAAATATTCTGGTAGTGTCTTCTGTTCAGGATGCTTATCTTCTGGCTGCGGAATCATATAATAGCAGCCAGTTCAAAGATCCTTATCATAACAATATCTGGTCCCCCCCTCAATTCACATTTTCATCTTCAGTTGATGATGCAGTGATCCGATTGGATAATCAGCATTTTGATATCGTGTTTATTATTGCTTTCTCACCATTTCATGACATCATAAAAATTTACAAACCTTTAAAGTCAAAACATCCAGATACTCAGTTTTTTCTGATTACAAAATCTCCTGAGCAAATTTCTGTTCTTCAGACAGTTCTTCTTAAGGAAGGCCACTTTAAGACATCACTTTTTTCCTATGAGGATCATCCGGAGTTTCTTACCGTTCTGTGCAAATTATATGAGGATTCCATGAATTGTGATCAGGTGATGGCTCCAACGATATTGTTAGTTGATGATTCTCCGGAGTATTACACTCCTGTAATACTTGATTTCTACAGTACTGTTTTTAACCAGCTCCGAAACAAATCGACTTCTGGAAGGAAAACAGGTCATACCAGAATGCGGATGCTGTTGACCTGTAATTATGAAGATTCTGTTCACATTGCACTACTTCATTCCAAATCACTGGTTGCAGTCTTTTCCGACATTGAATTCCGCAAGAATGGTGTACTTCACTCCAATGCCGGTTTTGATTTGTATGACATCATAAACGAATATTCTGAAAACATCAAATTCATTCTTCACAGTACAGAACAATCCTTTGAAGAAAAGGCCAGATTAAATAAAAATATTGAATACCTTTACAAAGGATCTCCACTTTTTTACAGAAGCTTATGTGAACACATAGACAGAATGCACCATTTCGATCTGGAATGTGAATCAGAGTGCAAACAGTCATTCTATAATTTGGGATCGTTTCTGAAATTTATGCCGAAACTTAGTCCTACTCAGATTACTGATCTGGCAAAAAACAGCAGTTTCCTAAACTGGTTGAAAGTACAGGGGCTTTTTGATTGTGTCACTCAGATCACCAGTACTGATTATTCTTCATTAACCGATGAAGAATCCTCTGAATGTATCTGTAATCTGCTTAACAATGCAGTTGAAAAGGAAATCTATCCACCCATAGTTCATTATAGCGCAGAGGAAAGCTTAAGTGAAAAGGTGATAACCACGGTATCCACCGGATCATTGGGAGGGAAGGGTAGAAATATTGCATTTCTTCATTCACTTACCTCATTGAAATCTCTGGGCTCTTCAGTATCTTCTATACAAACAAGAGTGCCACTTACTCTGATAATAAGAAGCGATGAGTATGAGCGGATTCTTCAGGACGAACGGATTTTAGAAGTCATCAAGGGCACTGATTTTAAGGCTATTCAAAGGGCTTTCGATGCGATAGAGCTTTCGGATGAAACACTGGAAACACTGAAGAGATTTGTGGAAATGATTGACACTCCGCTTGCAGTACGCTCATCCAGTCTCTTTGAGGATTCTATTTACAGGCCTTTTGCCGGAAGTTTTGAAACCTATATTATCCCCAACAGTCACCCTGAACCAACAGAGCGCCTGCGGCAGCTTTTATCAGCAATAAAGCGGGTATATGCATCTCCATTTAAACCTGAGACTCAGTTGTATTTTTCCCATACCGGAAAAAAGGCTGAGGAAGACCGAATGGCAATCGTGCTGCAGGAGTTGGTGGGAGAAAGACATGGCGCTTATTATTATCCTCAGATAAGTGGAGTTGCCGGATCTTACAATTTTTATCCGGTGGGTCATATGAAAGCTGAAGATGGATTCGCGGTAATAGCATTCGGCCTGGGCATCTTTGTTGTTGAAGGAAGAGGTGGACACCGGTTTTCACCAGTTTACCCGGACATTGAATTTGGTTCTGTTAAAGATCTGATAAGAGGTTCTCAGACAAAATTCTATGCGGTCAATCTCAAAAAGGAATCTCTTGATTTTGACAGGTATGGTGAAAAAGCTGGAGTGGATCTTTTAGATATCGAAACAGCCGAAAGCCATGGCACGCTCAATCATTGTGCATCTGTTTACGATTATGCCAACGACCGGATTACACCTGACCTTCGTTTACCCGGTCCAAGGATCGTAGATTTTGCAGACATTTTAAAGTATGATTATTTGCCACTTGCTCAAACGATCAGTAGCGTTATCCAAAAACTTTCTTCCAGTATGGGCACTCCGGTTGAAATAGAATTTGCGATAAACAACTGCAATACTCAAAAATTTTCACCAGTTTTTTATTTGTTACAAGTCAGGCCTCTTGGCGGTGAGCAGTTGGGTCATAACATAAATATCAAGTCTGCTAATCCCCAGGAATGCATACTTTACTCTCAGACCTCTCTTGGCAACGGCAAAATTGATACACTTACCGATGTGATAGTAATTAAAACAGAAAATTTTGACCCGACCAGGACAGATGAGATGGTTAATGAGGTTGATTATTTTAACCGGTTGCAGGTAGCAAATAAGCGAAACTACATAATAATTGGCCCTGGAAGATGGGGTACAAGAGATAAAAGTTTGGGAATCCCTGTCGCCTGGTCTCAGATTTGTAATGCCAAAATAGTCGTTGAAATCGCTATGAATAATTTTCCTCTTGACGCTTCATTAGGTTCCCATTTTTTCCATAATATCACTGTTATGAAAATAGGTTATATTGCCATTACCAACACCAGAAAAGATGAATTTATAAACTGGGATGCATTTAACAGCATGGAATGTGTGGAAAATCTTAAATACTTTAAACTATTGAGAAGTAAAACACCTTTGAGTGTTCAGCTTGATGGACGAAACAAACAGGCATTAATCACCAGAGAGTAATATGGGTCCAATAGAAGCAGCAGTTTTTACTGAACATAAAACACTGGTATCGGAAGGATTAATCTCAACTCTTCAGCAAATTAAAGAAGTTAAACTATGTGATATCGATTTGCGGGATCCTTTGTTGCGTACAATAATAAAAAAAGAATCTTTGAAAATTATCTTTTTTGTGGTAAAAGATCTCGACGATTACCATTATAATGAGTTGATTGAGCTCAAAAACAAATTTCCATCTGTAAGTATTCTGGTAATTTCCATGCAAATCACCAGGGATTCTGTTTTTAAGGGAATCAGATGCGGTGCGCAGGGATTTATCTCAGCCGATGCATCACCACAGGAAATCCGGGAAGCGATTTTCACGGTTCGTAATGGTCACGATTTCTATTCTGCAGCGATCACCAGCTTGTTAGTCAGCAACTATACCGATCTGATCAGAAATGAGCAAAGCCCAAAAATCAAAGATGTAGAAAAGTTATCCAAAAGAGAGCTGGAAATTCTCTCTTTATGGGGAGAAGGACTTCAGAACAGCGAAATTGCAGAAAAACTATTTATAAGCATTCGCACTGTAGAAACTCATAAAAACAATATAATGCAAAAACTGGGTATGCATACCACTGTTGATCTGATCAAATTTGCAATCCGCAATAATCTGATCCAAATTTAAGGCAAAATGATATTACATGATCAAAAAAATCTCCATATTTATCCCTGCATACAATGCAGCAGCGCATATTAAAAAGGTAATAAACCGCTTTCCTGAACTGCTTTGGGAAAACATTCATCAGATTTACATAATTAATGACGGATCAGTGGATTCTACTAAAGAGATTATCGAAGCTCTCAGTGGTGATTACTCAAAGATCTGCCCAATTCATTTCGAAAGGAACCAGGGATATGGAACTGTTGTAAAGACCGGTCTGGGTCTTTGTAAAGATGATGGATGCGATTTTGCAGTTTGTTTGCATGCCGATGAGCAGTATCCACCCGAATACATTATGCAAATGGTTGATGTTATGGAAAAAGAGAAAGTTGATCTGATGCAGGGATCCAGGATCGGTTCAGGAACTGCACTCAGCGGTGGAATGCCTCTTTACAAATATATCGCAGGTGTATGTCTGGTAAAACTGGAAAATCTTGTATTCAGAATGCAATTAACCGATTATCACAGTGGTTTTCTAATCTATAATCGCCAGACACTTGATAATTTGTCATTTGATAAACTGAGCAACAGTTTTGATTTTGATTTGGAGGCAATAGCTTCAGCCCGTACCCGCAATCTCAAAATCGCAGAATACCCTGTACCTACCCGATACGCCCAGGAAATTTCCTATTTAAATCCGGTAACTTACGGACTAAGAGTCTTAAAAGTGATTTTTAAATATCTTTGCGGAGCATACAGTTGCTGAATTTCTTTATAAGAAATCCTTTAAAAAATTTCGGTTCCATTATAATAACGATTGTTATGCTTATCCTGGTAGAGTGCAGTTCAGATAAAAAGCAGAAATCCCTGTCCACCATATCTGAAAAACGCTTATCAGTTGTAATAAACAGAATTTTACAGGAAGAAGCAGCAATCCTGCCAGATTCCCTTATCGGTTCTGTAAAACCTTTCCTTGGGCAGCTTGATAGTGCAGCAAAGGTGATACTTACAGAGAAAGAGCTTTACGGTGATCCGGTCATAAAACTTGATAGACTTAAAAGGATGGTTTTTGATGAGTGGAAGATAAGTTTTCAGGAAGCGCCCAATAAGCTTCAGAGCATTTTCCCCCATCAGGCATTTACTAACAAGCAGGGATCCTGCCTAAGCATATCATTGATTTTTCTGCTTCTGGCAGAAAAACTGGACCTGCCACTCTATGGGGTTCTTGCGCCGGGTCATTTTTTTATCCGATACGATGATGGCAATGTCAGGCTAAATGTTGAAACCTTAAGAAAAGGTGAATTCATGAGTGATTACTGGTACAGAAGCCGTTATATGATTACAGATTCAGCTCTGTATGATCTTGCTAATTTGAGCTTTGCTGAAGTAGAGGCTTCGATTCGATACAACCTGGGGAACTTTTACCTGAAAAATAACTGGCCTGATCTGGCAATCAAGCAGTTTAATCTGGCAATAGAACTCAACCCTTCATATATAGAGGCACATGGAAACCGGGCAATCGCGCTTTATGAAGCAGGTAACATAGATGCTGCTTTAAAGATTCTTCTTCGATTGAAAAAAGATAATCCGCAACTGGCTCACCTCAACAGGAATCTGGGAGCACTCTATTTAAAGCATAAAAATTATTCCATGGCAATTAATGAATACAAAAATGCCTTATCCATTGTTCCCTCAGACACCGAATCACTATATGGACTGGGAATTTCCTATTATTATTCAGATCAAATGGATAAAGCCCAAGAGGTACTGAAGGAACTTCTGCGGATTAGTCCGGAGAATCATGAAGGGAATCAGATTCTGACTGCTTTAAAAAGAGATCAGTAATATTTGATAGATGATTTAATTACTGATTATTTTTCCGGATAAAGCGAATAGAGAGGTAATCTAAGAATAGGGAGATTTATCGTGCGTATATCCATGCGATTTATTGTTTTTCTTTCAGCTCTTATCTATCCAATAACTTTATTTGGCGAAGTCCGTATCTGTGCCACTAACGATCAAATACAGTCATTTTGTAATACTCGTAAGGTTAAGGCAGTTTTCATCTTTAATAACAAGATTCATTTCATCGATTTTTCTGAAGAGAACCCCAGAGTCACTGCAATAGCTGCTACTAGTGGCGCGATTATGCCGGTCATTTCTCCGGATGGAGCTTTAGTTGCCTATAATAGCGGAATATTATACGACCCTCCCATAAACGGAAGTGCAAATATTTATGTTTGTGAAATAGATGAAAATGCAGAACCTGCTCTGGAGGTTAATAATGGCTTTGTGCCACGATTTGATTATGCGGCGAACGGACCAGTTATCATCTATTCAACATGTGGAAGACCATCTGAAGATAAAAAATATGTCTGGGATGGTTGCGGACAGGTGATGAAAAAGAATTTGCTTAGTAAAGAAATAACTACCATCTTTGAAGGCGGTTCTTATTATGGCGGATTATCCATTGACGGAAAATACCTGGCAACTGCAGAATCAAATCTGAATGCATTTCTGCTGGATCTGCAACATCCTCAACAAGGTCCTTCGGTTTTACATAGTTTATTGGTTAAAGAGATAGGCACAGATAAAGATGTTAGAGTAGATATTCAAACCTGCAGTCCATCAATTTCTTCGAGCCGAATTTTCACAAATACTATTATGTATATTGACTTTTCCAGTTCCGCAATCGAGAATGCAGGCTGTTATCATCCAAAACTTGGTTACTGGGGTTTCCACCAGAGAATTTTTATCGGAAACAGTGATGGAGTGATCTTAAAATACTTTGATGTTCCATCAAATATCCCTGATATTCCAGCAGAAGAAATGGGCAAAGGTGAAGTGTACGATGTCTCCTGGGATAATCCCGAGTGGTCAAATCATCCTTATTATGCAGCCGCTGCCACAAATGTGGATCGTCTCTGGAAAGAGACTATTTACGAGCACACATATTTGAATGAAGGCCTGTACCTGATAAATCTAAAGGATTCAACATATTTGAAGTTGGCAGAAGTCACAGATACCACAAAAACCTCCAATGAAAATATCCTGTGGCCATATGTCTGGATTGAAACTCCTGCTAATTTTGCAGAAATGGAGGATCCCTACTGGCTATCCCATAATGTTGGTGTAAGAAAACGAAGTTACGACAAAAATCGAGCTCCCACAATAAATGTTAAAAACAACCATTTAAGAGTTGATGGAGAGCAGATCACTCAAATCCGTCTTTTTTCTTATGATGGGCGATTATTGTGGGCCCACAAATATCCAAAATCTCAACATACAGTTTTACTTCCTTCAGAACTGATTGCTGGCAAGCTGCTTATTTGTAACATTACATTGAGCTCTGGAAAAAACATATCTGTCCCAGTTTCTTTTCTATGATCCTTTAATCCTTCGCGAAGATTTGATTGCCCGCAATCCGAAGCGTACCCGTATCCGCGAAGGATTGGCCTTCCCCATAGTATTTGTGTATATTTTTCCAAAACAGGCCTAAATAATTCCCAGTCTTTTTTGGCAGGGAAAAAAGCAGATATGAGATCTTTTATGCGGTTAATTTTACCATTGCTCGTGCTCATTTTCCAATCCTGTGATATCGTTACCTCACCTTCCCGTGAGCCATTGCCAGCTTTTACATCGGATACATCCATACATTCTGCTGGTTTAATACGAGTTTTCCCGATTAACGGGACAAGA
The DNA here is from genome assembly GCA_964472925.1 of uncultured Fibrobacter sp. Classification (GTDB taxonomy): domain Bacteria; phylum Fibrobacterota; class Chitinivibrionia; order Chitinivibrionales; family Chitinispirillaceae; genus JAAYPC01. The sequence goes on from CAYYNL010000058.1 coordinate 9,492, forward strand.
CAGATCTGTAACCCCTCTATCTCCCTGGACACGGTTAATTTCAAGGGATGTATGCTCTGGCTGAATTTCAGTGGAGAATTAGCGGTAAAAGTGCCATCGGATATAAGTAGATTTAATCTCTATGCCGAGCAACACGACCGCTTAATTATTTCAGACACTTCAAACACGGTACGCTGGTTTATGGGACGGGAGGAGTTTGGAGTACCGGAATATGAAGAGTTGCAGGATCCAGAGTGGACCACTCACCCACATTACATCAATTGTATGTTAAGCTCTCAGGTACGTAATAACTGGAGCTGTATTGCTGTTCATACCTTAAGCAAAAAATTTCTTAGAATGAGTAATGAAAATCTTGACGAGACATCCACACCTCACATCTGGATAAATGAAAATTCTGTGTTTAAGGGAGATACATCTGCAATAATCTTCGATTCAACCGGGTTTATCAGTAAGGAATCGGTTCAGTCCTTTTTCGGAACTTCGGATATAAAACTTGTCTTTTCCAGGAAGAATGGAGCACGCCTCTCCTTATACTATGTCGATTTCAGCATCAGCAGCTCACCAATACAACTGCAGAGACCTGCTGACAAACCAGAGTACGATTTGGAAAGCGCCTTGATTTCTCCTGATGGGAAGTGGATCGTTTTCAATGCCTACAGCTCCAATACCGACTATCATTGCTATATTCAGGAGCTTTGTCCAGGATCTAAACCGATGCTGTTTCAAAGTAATGCGATGGATCCACACTGGTGGTGCCATCCTGCAGACAAATCTGAAGTATATGTGATTTATTCGGTGATACCCGGGGGAAATATAGTCACTCAGGATCTCTCTGACCCTGAATTTCTTTCAGGAAGTGCCGGAATAACATATCGTCAGGCTGTAACTTTACATGCCGGTTATTCCGGAATAGCATCTTTCAGTCGCACAGGGTTTCCTGAGGAGATCGTCAGATTACCGCTAAAGGGAGGGTGGTCACCTGATGGAGCTTATCTGTGCACCGGATATGACAGAGCATATCTGATTGGATTGTAGAAAGTAATTTTATATGTTTACATTCGTAAAAAGAATTGATGAATTCCTGCCATTTCAGACTTATAGCTGCCATTAAGGAATTATGAAATGAGATTTTTCACAAAGAGCAGAATTTCCGGTTACCTGCCATTTATCGTGGTATCAGCTTTTATTGCAGCCTGTTCTTTGCCGCTTTTTCTGGTTCTGACGCCAAAAGTATTCGATACGATTGCATTGTTTTCAGATTTAGAAAATAAGACATCTTTTACTGTTGCAATTCCTGAAATCCGCTCACCTCATCTTACTCCCTGGGCCAGTATCGGCGGTTGTGGTGCCGGTGGTTCGGGTGGAGGATCAAGTGATGGTATTAAATGGATTGGAAATTATGTAGGTGGTGGATTAATAGATGTGGAAGCGATGATGAAACTCAGTGGCGGAGAGAATTACATCAATTACTCTACACCACTTAGAATAAGCGGAAAGCCTTTTCAGAATATCACTGCAGCAATTACGATCCCTCTTATTAATTTTAAGGCTGCAGAAGTACAGTATCAGTCAAACCGTGAGCCTGAAGATCGTAAAACTGGCGGATTTGGAGATATATCATTTGATGTAAGTAAATCATTCGGAGCAGTTGGTCAATTTTCACTTATGATGTCATTATCTATACCCACCGGACAATATGATATAGCACGGGGAACCGATAAAACCAAAAATTTCCTGCCGGTAAGCCTTCAGATGGGCAGTGGATTATACACCGCAGGCTTAACATTCAGTGGAAGCAGAGATTTTGAAAATGGCATTCTGCTTATGGATTTTTCCCTCAGCTATCCATTCAATCTGAGTGTATCCGGAGAGAACCGTTTCCTTGATGAGTATTTTCAGGATTATGCTTCCAGAAAAAACAACAGACGTTTTTATTATCATTATAAGTTGTATGGAGAAAATGATCTGGGCGGCTTTACTCCTGCCACTCTTTCCCTTGGTGCATTCTACGGATACAAAGGGAAGCCCAGACTCATGCACTCCTGTGGTGCGGTCTTTTTAATACCACTTGGAGTTGCCTGGATACATTCAGAGGAAGTGGGATTATACGACCCTAAACCCGATCCTGATCACAAGGCCTGGAGTGCTGCTATTATCTATGGTATCGAAAGTACAAACCTTAGGTATCCTGTCTATTTTGCCATATCCAAACCGATACACGATAAGACATCACAGAATATCAGCGATCCTTATGATTCATCTCCCATGAAAAAATGGGATGGGCCTGACTGGAAAGATTTTCTGAATCAATGGACTATTGCTGCAGGTGTGAAAGTATCACTTTTTTAGTAAAGGATTTCTAATGATAAAATTGATTATCCCGGCCATTGTTTTCTCATTTTTACTGATGCATTGCGATAACAGTACCGAACCACAACCGCCCCAATGCGGTCCGATCTCAGATCCATCAAAATCAATAGAGATCGTGTCCCCCACAGCAAATGAGGAACTCAAAATCGGAGAAACAATTAATATCCAGTGGAAATCCAAACCTGGTCTGGGCTCGGTTGGACTAAGGTTGGAAATTGGACCTGAACTCAAAAACATTTTCGATAAATCAATAAAAGTTCCAGAAGGACAGGATGCAGTCTGCATGGATACTGCCTGGATAGCTGGTAAAATTGGTAATACCATGGTTAATCAAGATACAGAGGCTTTCCTGGTGGTTTATAATTACAATAACCAAAAAGAAAACGATCGTGTATTAGTAAAATTGAGAAAATAACTGCTTTAATTTGGGTATCAATTCATGACTGCTTTTAGAAATATACTTGTCACAGGTGGAACCGGAAATATCGGTTCAGCATTAGTCAGGCGTCTGGCAGATTCCGGTTACAATGTCAGAGTACTCGCTCTTCCGGATGATTCGTTAAAGAGCCACCTAAATAACACAGGGGTAGAATTCTTTTATGGGGACATTTCCAATAAAAGCAGCCTAACAGATGTTTGCACCGGGATCGACACAGTATTGCATCTGGCAGCAGTTTTACTTTCCGATGATGATTCAGTGTTTGACAAAGTTAATATCGAAGGAACTCAGAATATATTAAAGGAAGCCAAACAAAATAATGTAAAGCATTTCATTCATGTATCTTCGGCTTCTGTTGTGTATCCCAGAACTACCCCATATTCGCTCTCCAAAAGAGTTGCAGAACGACTGGTAAAAGAATCAGGTGTTCCATGGACAATTGTCAGACCTACGTTGGTGTATAGTGAGAGTGGTAGTTTGGAATTCAATATGTTTCTGGACTATCTGATAAAATTCCCCATTATTCCCTTTATCGGATCCGGTCGGGCTTTAAAGCGACCGGTATATGTGGGAGATCTGATCGATGCTTTTATTAAACTGACAGCGATTCCGGAGGGAACTGGCAAGATCTATAATTTCAGCGGTAAAAATGCTATTACCATGATCGATTTTGCCAGATTGTGTCTTCTGCTGTCAGGATCTGAAGACAAGCTAATTGTAAATATTCCGGAATGGCTTTGCATTATTGCTGCACGCCTGATGAAAAAATATATGAAGAATCCACCCTTAAAATGGAATATGATTGCCGGAGTAGTCCAGGATGCAGACCTGGATCCATCCGAAACCATAAACGACCTTGGATATGAGCCACACGATCTGTTTGACCAACTCAGGAAATGCTTTCCAAGAAAAAAGTAAAATATCTCTCAGGAGTAGATTATGCCCATTAAAAGCCCGAATATAATTGTGATTATTTTGTTGTCACTGGCATTCAGTGTTTTTTCCAAAGACAATGGAGCATCAAAGAAAACCGATATGGTTTCATCAGCGAGCAAAAAAACTGTAGAGGCCAAAGATGATGTAAAAGGAAATGATACACTGGTTCTGACTGCTCGTCTTGTTGAAATTCCTGGAACTATGCCCCCTAATGATCTTTATGATTACGTATTTATTATGAAATACCGTGTATTAACTGTAAAAAAGGGCAAATGCTCCGAAAAAGAGATCTATGTAGGTCATTACAATCCGTTAATACCCCGCAATCAGATAAAGGGAAAAATGGACTCTCTGGTTAATGGCAATATCGAGAAATTTACAGCAGGTTCCAAGCATCAGTTAACCCTTGTTTCTCCAATAGAAAAGGTGTGGAAAGATGCTGTGGAGGATAATTATATAGAAATTGAACAACCCAGATATTTTGCACTTGTTGCCGATGAATTGAAATAATCGGTTATTAGCAGGTATTCATGGTATTCTCATCCCATATTTTCATTTTCTACTTCCTTCCTCTGGTACTGCTTTTCTACTACCTTCTTCCGTTTTCCTGGAAAGGTATTTACATAAGAAATTCTTTTCTGACCCTGGCCAGTTATGTTTTTTACGGATGGAATGAGCCGTGGTTTGTGATCCTGATGTGGATCTCCACTGCTATGGATTACATAGCCGGGAAACTGATCTCCCGTACCGGAGCAACTCAGAGGCAGAAAAATCTGGGACTGCTGATTTCCTGCATTGGCAACTTGACCATGCTTGGTTTTTTCAAATATTATATGTTCCTTATGGGCGGACTCAATAAGATTATTGAGTTTTTCGGTGGTGGTCCAGGCACATTTTATATCATGAACATCACATTACCCATAGGTATTTCATTCTATACATTTCAGACCATGAGCTACACCATAGATGTGTGGCGTGGTAATGTGGCTCCGGCAAAAAACCTCTCCACATTTTCCTGTTTTGTTGCTTTATTTCCTCAGCTTATCGCAGGTCCGATAATCAGGTACATCGATGTTGCCGAGCAGTTGTCTACACGAAAGCATACATATGACAAGTTTGCATCCGGAGCCGCGATTTTTATAATCGGGCTATCCAAAAAGATACTTTTGGCAAATCCTGCCGGGGTTATTGCCGATGCAGCGTTTGGAGCAGATTTACCTACACAAATCACTGCATGGTGGGGAGTTCTGGCTTATCACTTTCAAATCTACTTTGACTTTTGCGGTTATTCAGATATGGCTGTTGGACTGGGAAGAATGTTTGGATTCGAGTTTATCAAGAATTTTAATGCGCCTTATCATTCAATCAGCATTACCGATTTCTGGCGGCGATGGCATATTTCACTTTCCAACTGGATAATGGATTATCTCTATATTCCTCTGGGAGGAAACCGTAAAGGAAAGGCAAGAACATATCTCAATCTGCTGATTGCTTTCTTTCTGAGTGGCTTGTGGCATGGAGCGAATCTGACCTTTGTAACATGGGGCCTATTCCAGGCTTTTTTTCTTTTTATTGAACGCATGTTGGGGAAAAAGAGCATTTACCATCGTTTACCACATCTGTCCAAGGTGATACTGACCAATATAATTGTCCTTTTTGGATGGGTGCTTTTTCGTGCACCCGACATCAGTCAGGCTTTTGCTTACTGGAAAGTCATGCTGGGTATTTCAGGACATAATGATGCTTCGATGATACTCCAATCACAGATCATGAGCCTTCCGCACCTTTTCCCCATGCTGCTTTGTGCAATTATGGTGTGGCAACCAGTTCAGGCTTACGATTGGGTAAAGAATCTTCGGGGATATAAATATGCACTCACCGGTGCGGCATTCATAGTAGCAATTGCTGTGATGTTTTCGCAAACGTTCAACCCATTTCTTTACTTTCAATTTTAACGGGAACCATAATGAAAATCAATAAAGCAAAATTATTTTCCTGGTTCTTCATAGTAATCATTGTAATGGTTCCTGTTACACAAGCAGTTTCAGAGCTCAAAGAAAAAAAAGGTATTCAGTTTTTAAATATTTTTGAAGATACTTTCATCACCCCTGCCAAAAATGCCAGAAGAATTTCTCAATTGTTAGAAGAGATGAAAGGTGAACTCAGGTCTGCAGACTCGATCCTTACAGATAATGCAGACATTTCAGAATCTGAAACATTAATTATGCATCTGGAGGAAGCAAAATCGATTTCAGAGGCTATACGAAATCAATGTGTCTCTATTAACCGATATATCAATGATACTTCGAATGGACTGATTGGCGTGATCGATTCTTTGACCGAGGAGATATCAGTGTTGGAAGAAGAACCGGTTTCCATTAAAGCTGGATTACCATCTGTTTATAACCGAATAGAATTCATTTCAAACCGAATGAACAGAAAGGGTCTGAACTATATCGGTGAAATAATTCATCACTTTTTCAAGTACACTGCATTCAACCACCATTACCTCAGAAAGTATGAAAAGGAGATAGAGAACAGTTCCATATTTGCCAATTCGGTTCGTCCGTTTGTTCAGTTTGTAAGTTTCAAGATGTTTGGTGATCCTGGGGAAAAAGCAATAATGGGGAAAAATGGATGGATGTTTTATAAACCAGATGTGGAATACCTTCATAAGCCATCTGTTACCGATCCCCGTACAAAGGTGGTTAATTACAACAGTAAACCGGTTATGGATGATCCCGTAAAGGTAATACTTGATTTTAAAAATCAACTATCAGAGATGAATATAGAACTTTTGGTAATGATAGTACCAGGTAAGCCCAGTATCTATCCGGATCTTATCAATCCTTCCATAAAAGTCACCCTCAAACAGGAGATTTCTCACTCCCAGCATATTCTTAAACTGCTTGAAGAAAAAGGTGTAAAGACAGTGGACCTGTTTACTCCGTTTTTAGAGGAAAGACAACGGGATTCGCTCTTTGGAGACTCTCTTTATCTTCGCACAGACACCCACTGGAAAAACCGCGGACCACGACTGGCAGCAACATTGGTTGCTTCTGCAATCAAACAGATGACCTGGTTCTATGATTACTTTCCCAAAACCGAATATTCAATCGATACGGTGGAAGTGTTTCGAAATGGTGATATTGGAATAATGACCAGACTGTCTGATTTTAAAATTGGCAAAATGCAGTTTGAACTACCTCTGGAAAAAGCTAAATGTTATCAGGTATTTTCTGTTATCAGAGATGATTCAGGTAAAATCATCTCCAAAAACCTGTACAAAGATGAGCACAGGAAAGCGCGTATCCTTATTTTAGGTGATAGTTTTTCCAGGATATATCAGACCGATGAGCCCCGAAGCGCAGGATGGATTTCTCATCTGGCCTATGAACTGTCGGAGCCGTTGGCTTCGATAGTCAATGATGGAGGAGCATCAACTATAGTTCGTCAGACACTTGCAAAAAAAGCTTCATTGCTCAAAGGAAAAAAACTTGTAATCTGGGAATTTGTTGAACGTGATTTGCGTTTTGGTGAAGGAGGCTGGAAAGAGGTGCCAATCACTGTTTCGGTAAAACAGCAATGATTAACCTCACCAACCGATGTGTTTGGCAAAAAACACAGAACTCAATATTTGAAAAGCCAGAAACATGGTAGACAGGATACCTGATGAGTAAATTACTTCTTTTATGCATCTTACTTTTTACCTCGATTACGGCATCAGCCCCTTATCAGGAGCTGGTCCCTAAATTCAAGTGTCTTCATTCCAATGTTATGGTTCGTAAAATTGATACTCCAACACTTGCCAACCTTGACTTTTCGGCTTACGATAGGAATCCGGTTCTTGTTGATCGTTTCGACAAAATAAAACTGGCTAAAAACAGGGTCTATGTGAAGATTGACACTCTCACTTTTGGGAACGCAATTCTGGAAATAAAAAACAATCTGAAAGAAGCCCCTCTTACTGAACAAGAGATTCAATTCCCTCTGGCCTGGAAACCTTTGATTAAGAGACTGTGGACTGTAGTAAAGGAGGATGATTTTCAGGTACTCTCATCAAAAGTATCATCATTTAAATGGAGTAACCCTGAAATATCTCAGCCTTTTCAGCAAATATCGACTCTGTATCTACATCAAACCAGCACGTCAACTGAATTATGGGTAAAAATCGATTTCAGCCCCTGGGTAAATTTTCTTGAAAACGTAAGCGATGGAGATCAGGATGGATTCCTGGAAATCTATGGGAAACTAAACCCGGATTCTCTAAATAACGATTCTCTTCCAATGGTCATCGCCTGGATCAGGGATAATTACTGCAAAAAAATTCTCTCACAACAGGAGATAATAGATTGGATAACCGATCTGGCATCATACTGGTATCCTACCAGAAATACGGATATTCTGGACCTTTCCACCGAGAACAGATGGCCCTTAAAAACAACACCTCGACACATCAGAAGAGAGCTGAAAGATTTAATTATCAATAATCCTCTGGCTGTAATCGAAGGTAAACCCTTTTCACCAAAAAAACCTGTTTACAATGTTTTTATTACAGATAATAAACAAAATACAGAAGCATCTGTTTCAGAAGAAATCATTAAACCTGCCACAAAAGTGTTTCTGGATACTTCTGTTTCTCAGAACTTCAAAGATAACCAGAATCGCTTTGAAGAGGATCTCCAAAAATATGGCAGTTATGAAGCTTGGAATACAGAATGTTCTTCTTTAAAAAGTAAGCTGAAAGAGATACTTGATACCCTTCCGGAAAACCAGATGGGTATCGAAGGGAATGATGGATGGCTCTTCTTTGTAAAATCTCTGCAATATATTCTGGGTGCAGATATAACCAGACAGACTCCTGAGAAAAATCCTCTACCTCATCTTTCAAGTTTTAAAAAATATCTGGATAGCCTTAATATAAACTTTCTTTTTGTAGTTGTACCAAACAAAGAAGAAGTTTATTTCGAGAAATTACTGCCTGAAAGCGAATCGATCAACCAGAATCAATTTATCAATCCGTTCAGCCGAAAATTTCTCCATGATCTTCAGAATGCCGGTATCGAAGTAATAGATCTGCTGCCCCACTTTCTCAAAGCGAAGTCGGAAGATTCCTCTTTTACCGAAGCAGTTTATCAGAAACAGGACACTCACTGGTCTTACAGAGGTCTGCAGATAGCAGCTAACCTGATTGCTGATAGGATCAAGAAGTATTCATGGTATGACAGTTACAAAGAAAAAACCGAATATGTTTTAAATGACACCTTTTTCAAGAGGCTTGGTGATATAGTAGACCGTTTACCGGAGTCAAGACAGATCCATTACCAGCCGGTAGAACTCAAGGCTGTTCAGGTTAAAACAACTGATGGTGTTCCATATAAGAGTCTTAACAGCAGTGCTCCATTAATGCTTATTGGTGACAGCTTCACAGGTGTTTATGAATCGGTTGATTGCAAAAGTGCAGGTGTCGGAGCTCATATAGCTGCCAATACCGGCATGCCTGTTGATATCATCACCAGTTGGGGAGGTGGGCCCCTGGTGCGGAAAAAAGCCATGAAAGCACGCCAAAATGAGCTTGGTAATAAAAGATTGGTGATTTACATGATGTCAGCAAGAGATCTCTACAACTATTCACAGAACTGGGAAAAATTTCCCGAATAATTAGTTTCCCTGAACTTTGTTCCTTTAACCTAATTTTCGAAGTTGGGGTGGATGCAATGGCGTATCATATTGACTTGAAGGTGTTGAAGGCTTTATCGACAAGGTGATAAAGTCGAAAAACCTACAACATAAGCAATAAGTAAAGTGATATGAGCACCGAACTATTTCAACTGAATGAAACCCGATAATTTGAAATTTTTGAACTGCATAACAAAAGAGAGTCTGATAGCTGTTATTACAGGAGCAGTTTGCGGTTTTTTCGTGCTCTATCCTATCTCCGATTTTGATATTTTCTGGCATCTTGCTGCAGGTAAAGAGATCATCAAAGAGCGACACATTCTGTTTTCGGATCCGTTTTCCTATACTGACACGGCTCAGAGATGGCTTGATGTCCACTGGTTTTTTCAGGTAATAACCTTTCTGATAGAAAATACGGGTGGATTAAGTTTGCTTCTTGTTTTCAAGGCAACACTCTTTACTGTGAGTATTTCAATTCTTTTCAGATCGGTACCAGTCAAGAAATCGATATTACTGACCAGCTTACCTGTCGTGCTTATTGCTTATTCTTTCAGATATCTGGTAACAATGCGACCAATAATATTCACTATCCTTTTTATATCCCTTTATTTTTACCTGTTGGAGAGATATCTTAAACATCGCAGAATACGCTACCTGATCTTTCTGATACCGGTTCAGATTGCCTGGGTAAACAGTCAGGGTCTGTTCATGGTTGGGCCGTTCATTTTTATAGCTTATCTTGCTGGTGAATCGCTGAACAATTTTCTTTCAGCAAGATTTCCGGATCAGTTCGGATATAAGTCTAATCTGAACAGAACCGACCTGAAGGTTGTGTGCCTGTTTTTCCCTTTGTTGCTTTTAAGCATGCTGATTAACCCATATTATCAGGATGCAGTGCATTTCGCCTTCCGTCTTTTCAGCAATATTACTCCTCTTCCAGACAATATTTATTCCTCCAATGTTACCGAAAACATGTCAATTTTCAGCATGATAGATACCGATTATGCTTATTATGCATATAGTTTGATCGGAATCATAGTTCTGCTTTCTTTATCCACTGCACTCTCGATGCGGTATCTCAGATTCACTTTCCTTTTTTCATCACTGATGTTTTTGGCTCTGGCCTATATGGCACAACGCAATCTGATACTATTTGCCCTGGCCTTTATACCTCATTACTGCTGGAATATAAAACACATTTCATTTTCTTCACCGATAAATAAAAAGATCCTTAATGCAGGCATCTCTTTTTTGCTTTGCATCTTTGTGTTTTTTTCAATAATATCACACTGGCAATTTCTCAGAAAAAACTTCTTCACAATTGCGCCTTTCAGTTTTCCTGTCAACAGTACAGAATATCTTAAAAATTTCAGCGTACCGGGAAATATGTTTAATGCTGATCGTCATGGTGGATATCTGATATGGAAGTTTTATCCGGAAAAAAAAGTTTTTCTGGACACAAGACTAACACTTCGCAGCAGGGAATTTTTTGCTGAGTACCTTTCAATTTTAAAGCATCCTGAAGTTTTTTTCCCAGGTCTTTGCAAAAAATATAATATTACTCACGTGATATTACCACAAAGCAACACTGACCTTTATTTCAAGTTAACTAAATATCTTTATGTAAGTCCTGAGTGGAATCTGGTTTCAACCAACGGTTCTGAAGCGCTTTTTGTTATGGACTCATTATCAAAAGGTCACAATATCCGTCTGGATGACATTTATAGAGTAGATTCAATCTGTCACAGTTTAAAAAAGAAATTTATCAGTAAGAATCACCTGGCAGATGAAGCCGTTTTAAATTTGGCCAATATGCTTGTAAAAACCGATAATTTTTTATCGGCGGAATCGATTCTTGCTGATGAGCGTTCTCCAGAATGCAGATTGTTATATTCCCGCATTAAACTACTTAAAGGCCAAAAAGACAGCGCATTGACTATATTAAACAAGATCATTACAGAAGATGCGGGAAATGTCCAGGCACAATCCCTGGCTGCATCTGTTTATTTGAGCATGAACCAGCCTAAACAGGTAAAACAGGCTATATTATCTGTTCTGGTTCGTGATCCACTTAGGGGATTAAATTTGTTGCGAAATATTTCGAAGGAGTAAAACAATGTTTTTGAGATCTGTCTCTATTGTTCTAATAACCGCAGTTACGATTTTTGGTCAGGAAGCCCCTGTAGGGACATCAGTTCAGCCATCACCAAAAGAACAAAAAGCTCTGGATTCTTTCAAGAACAAGTTGCAGGGAAAGATCGTCTGGTCTTCATCCCGCTCAAACAGCAAACACGATATTTGGTTAATGAACGCAGACGGAACCGGTACTACGCAATTGACTAAAGGTGATAACGTCGATTGGTATCCAAGAATATCACCTGATGGCAGCAGAGTCCTTTTTGTCAGAAGTAAATCAGGATGGGTACCCGAAAGTGATGCCGAACAATACGATAAATGGGATTTATGGACGATAAATATCGACGGAACTGATGAGAAAAAAGTCGCCGAAAACGCCTGCTGGGGAACCTGGCGACCATCAGGAGATTCCATTGCCTTTGCACGTGGACCTCTGGTTGTATTAAAATCCCTTTTGGATAATGGCGAAAAGAACATTTTCGATTCAGAGCAGTCGTTAAAAAAAGGTACCTATTCTCAACAACCACAACTCTCCCCCAGCGGGAAGAAAATAGCGATTACAGTTAGAGGTTCAAAAAGAGAAACAGGAATCTGGAATTTGGAAAAAAGCATCTGGTACAGCACAGGGAAAGGATGTCAGATCGATTGGTACCCTGATGAAACCAGAGTCATTCGTATGAACGAAGGACAGGGAAATGGCGGTACCGAAGTACTGTCAATCAGAGTTGACGAAGATGGTAAACCGGTTGATAAGTTATCTGATCTCCATTTACCTAAAGAGATACGCCTGATGGATCTTCCGGGACGACGGTCTCACGAATACTTCCCGAAACTGGATAACAGTGGTAAATGGCTGGTGTGGTGTGCCACCCAATATGGACACGAACATGATCTTTATGATTATGAGCTATTCATCTGGAACATTTCACAGGACAATAAAAAAGACTGGGTGCGTTTGACTTTCCATACAGGGAATGACCGGTGGCCAGATATATTTACCGGCTCTTCTGTAAAATAAAAATCCGAAGTTCGAAACAGAAAATCAGGAAAAATCAGTATTAAAACGCATAATTGAAACGCTTCGCCCTTTTAAGAAACTATAATATGTCTAAGTACTTTAAAACTTCATTCATTATTCCGGTATTACTGATAATACTGGTGAATAGCTGTTTAATTTATAGTTTCGATGGCGTGGTTACTATTCCGGGTAATAACCATAAAAAAAAGCATAAAGCATTCATTGTTCTCCCTCACAACTACCATTTCTGTCAAAAGAAATATCCGGTTATCTATTTGTTACATGGATACGGTGGCAATCACAAAAGCTGGTCCAGAATTGTTCCATTAAAGAAGTATGCTGACAGTCTTCAGTTGATCATTGTCTGCCCTGATGGTGATTACGATTCATGGTATATTGACAGTCCTGTAAGGGATAATTACAGATATGAATCATTTATCATAATGAAAGTGATTCCTTTTGTGGACAGTAATTACCGGGTGATAAGAAACCCCAAGGGACGAGCCATTTGCGGAAGCAGCATGGGAGGCCATGGAGCATTAACCATTCTATGCAAAAATCCGGATCTTTTCTGTGCGGCCAGCAGTATCTCTGGTATTCTGGACCTGACCCAATTTCCCTCAAACTGGAATATCAGAAATGTTTTAGGAAGTTTTGATGAGAATGGTAAGTTATGGGCCGAGCACTCATTCCTTTTTACCCTGAAAGAGTTGAATAGTTCTAAAAAACCGGTTTATATCGATTGTGGCTTATCTGATTTTGCTCTTAAAACCAACCGTGAAGCACATAGTAAACTTGATTCCCTGAAAATCTATCATGAATACAGTGAAAATCCGGGAGATCATTCTCATACTTATATAAAAAAGCGTTTTTCAGAGCACTTAAAGTTTCTAACCCGGTATCTTCAAGCAGCATACTAGATACTGCAGAGTTTATTCCTGCATTTTGTATACTTCAGATTACACTTCCTTCATCAAGCCACATTTGCATCTTTTTACCCTAATGAGTCATCTTTGGGGCCTTGATCAACTTAAATCTGAGGTGCCCGCAACTGCTTCTTATTTGCCCGCAAGTGAATCTGGTTTGCCCGCCGATCAATATATCCATGAGAGGCATGCGCCCCTTTTTCGTTGCAGCCAGCCAAAAATGGATACAGAATGCGAACTATTGACAGTTTTCGGAAGCTCCATCCAAAGGAGGGAGCTTCCAAAAAGTCAGGATAAACGTGTGGGTACTATTATTTCCTTATTTTATAAGCAGTATAGAAAGTGTTTCCGCCTCTGTGAACCAGAAAAACCACTGATTCGCCTGCTTTAATGGATTTAGAAGCATTCTCAAGCTGATTCACATTTTCCAGGTAAATAAAATCGTTCTGTTTTATTTTCATCTGAGATATAACATCACCTTCAAGCAATGGCACATCACTGCTTTCAACGCTGGTAACAATTATCCCTTTTATATCTTTTGGAATATTATATTGCTGCCGTAATTCTTGTGTCAGATTTGCCGCGCCAAATCCAAGTTTATTACTGGTAGTAGCGTCATCCTCAATATCTGAAAAACCGTTTTTAGCCAATTGATCTATCACCTTCTGATCTCTTTTTCCAACTACCAACTCAAGATTAACGGTTTTTCCACCTCTGAAAACAGTTACTGGAACCTTTTTGTCAGGAGGCAGGGCAGCGACCTTGTTGCGAAGGTCATTTGTATTATCAACGGCCTTTCCATCGATTGTCATAATGATATCACCACGTTTAATTCCAGCCTTGTCAGCAGACTGCCCCTTTATCACATCGGCAATTAAAACCCCTTTTATATCACCCAGATCAAGAGCTGCTCTTACATTCTGATCGATATCCTGGATCGTAACCCCGATCCATCCTCTGACCACCTTTCCGGTGTAGATGAGATCTTCCATTACCTTTTTTGCCATGTTCACAGGTATGGCAAAACCGATACCCATGTATCCGCCAGATCTGCTGTAGATCATTGTATTAATGCCGATCAACTCACCGTCAATATTCACCAATGCTCCACCTGAGTTTCCGGGATTGATGGCAGCATCGGTCTGGATGAAATTCTGATAAGCCTCATTACCACTTACGTTTCTGCCAAGGGCTGAAACAATACCGGTAGTAACAGTGGAAGTAAGACTGAATGGGTTTCCAACAGCTACCACCCAATCACCTGGACGCATCTTGTCAGAATCTCCCAGATAAGCCACAGGAAGCTTGTCCACTTTTTCCACTATTTTAATGACCGCCACATCGGTCAACGAATCACTACCAACAGTTTCTGCTTTTAAAGTACGTCCATCATGAAGTTTAACCTCGATCTCATCAGCACCCGAAACCACATGGTAATTGGTAAGAATGTAACCGTCTTTGGAAACTATTACACCGGAACCAAGTCCCTGTTGACGACGCTCTTTTTTTTGAACCTGAGGCCTCTGTTGTGGACGCTGTCTTGGCTCACCAAAAAAGAACTCAAAGGGATCCCCGAACTCATCACCAAAGAAATTATAGAAGGGATTATTCTGAAATACAATAGTATCAACTTTGGTCGGAATTACCGACACCACAGTAGGGATAACTTTTTCGGCGATATCACCAAAAATTGTCTTAAATGAACCCATCTTATCTGCCGCACCTGCCAGAGGATTATTTTCTGCACCAAATTTAACGCTGCCTTTTGCGGGACGGTTTTCACTGGCAGATAATATTCCTGTTCCTGTAAAGGCAAAACTGCCAGTCAATACTATAAGCATTATGATTGAAACATTTCGTTTCAAGCAACTCAAGATCATCATGACCT
>CAYYNL010000059.1:0-23947 GCA_964472925.1 uncultured Fibrobacter sp.
TCGACGTCTTCATTTTCTTCGGTTGTCTAGTAACAAATTTCCTAAATATCTCTTTACTGTTAAATCACCTTATCATAAGAGGAAAAACAACCGATCTTTTTTTGCAGATTAATCTTGCCAAATATCTTCCGGAGGAAAGTCATAAAGCTGATCCTGCCGTACCTATTGTTAATACTGAAGAAGCCTGTTGTCTGATAGACCCGACCCGGCATCCTTTAATATCATAGAGATCAACTCCTTGAATATCCGGAGCAAAAAAGTGAATTGCTGATGAAGAAAAAGTTATTGAAAAATCCTCAAAAGATGGAGATAAAACAGAATGAACAACATGGCTGCTCATTTGTGAATAATAGCTGACATATTTGCCCTGCATTCTCCAGTTACCTGTACTTGTATCCAGAAATGAATGGATTGATATAATATTGTTACCATTTGAATCGTAAATCAGCTTGTAGCGATAAGCGCTAGTATCCCAGGTAATTCCATTATAAAAAAGATCTAACGTCAGGGTATCATTTAGATGTGTATCTTTATAAGAGAAATGTTTTTCGATGAGCACAAAAGTATCATTACGATCTTTTTGATAATCATATCTGGCATTTTCATCATAAACTGATTTGTAGATATCGTAGTAGCTTTCTGAAACAGAACTTTTTTCCTGAATCAGTAATTCGGAAAGATTTTTTTCCGTCCAGTCAGTTGATCGAAATTTATATATCAATTTAAAATCAAGAGGATCAGTACCCTCATCTGAAAACATTGTCTTCTTAACTACCAGAGTTGTTGCATTGCACTCGGTAATTTCTATTGCAAAAATATTGCTGCAGAACCATTTTAAATTATGATAATTATAAGTATATTCGCTCAGTAAATCAGTAGTGTATCTATTCAAATGGCCATCAAAATTTACAGGAGTTGAGTAGACCAATGAATCTTTTGATTCAGGTACCCAGCTTTTTGTTTCATAATTCCAGTTATAGTCTGTTTGAACAAAAATTTTTCCATCATTCAGGCTGTTGTAAACACTCCGCGCTCCACCATTATATTCATAATCAAGTATTACCTCTTCAACGAGCTTTCCATCTTGGTAAACAAGTGAATCCATTGATAAAAGACTATCACTGTCCCATCCGCTCGCTGCTGCACTGGATTTTTTTTTCAATACCTGTTTGGAAGAATTGTAGAAAACAGTATCCCGTTTTTTAAATGTCCAGGATGTATAACCATTATAATTGGTGTTTTCGTAATATATTCCGCCGCATTCTTTCCATTCCAGTGTGTTTGCTTTAGCCGATTGTATGGTTTTAAATGAAGATGAAGATGACAAAGGAATCGGCTTTGGAAATAATTTTGGAAATGATTTATCCTGTAACGAAGATGATGCAAATGACAGGGAGATTATGAGGAAAAGCAAAAATGATTTATACATGTATATTGCTCCTTATTCTGGTGAATGTAAGGGGCTTGTGCAAAAATTCACGAATAATATACAAAATGGATGGGGGAAATGATACCTTTTCACTCTCTTTATACGCGATAAGATAGTCTCGCTGAATTTGAATATGCTCCACCATTAATAGTTGATCAGTTGGATGGACATTTCAAGCTGAAAAGAGTTCAAAGCATCCGGAATGTAGGTTTTATGGCTAATGGTTTGGATTTTCAGAATTACTTTGTTCTTCGGAAACAATGGTTATTATTATGCATTTTCTTGAATTCCAGACTCTTTACCCAGGAATTTATCCAACAACTCGATTTCCATTCCATATGCTTTCAGATAATTCATCGCCTGGCAATATAAACGCTCTCAAGAGCGAAAAACGCTTTGTTCTCATCATAATATCGTCAACAAAAAAAATCCACCCGCTTAGTCCCGATGTTCTCTCCTCTATTGAAAATCGGCATCTCTTTTCTACACGTCCAAACGTCAGTTTTTCATATTGCATTTCAATGGCAAGGGCACGCTGTATTGGGGGAGAGGAGGAAGGCGAATTCTTGCTGTTCTTCAACTGTAGATGGCACCAGGAAGTTGAAATGGAACTAATTTATTTTGCATAGATGGTTCGACAGAAATAAATTCCGAAAAAAAATTTTTTTATTTCATTTGTAATTATTATGTTTCTTACATGGGACGATTATACAACACACCGAATGATGAAAATGCAACTTTATCAGAGTTCCAGACTCAATTTAAACGTGGCTCTATTATAACGCAGCGTTACTATATGGGTATAATTATGTTACTCAATAGTTGTACAAATTTTCAAATTTGTAGATCGTTAGCTATCTGGAATCGGACTTTGTGTAAATGGGTATTTGCATTTAATCATTGCGGAATCGATGGATTAATAGAGAGGAAGAAACCTGTTGCTCCTAAAAAAATCAAGACTTACTTAGTTGGTGGTAGGCAGAGTTAACCTTCTATCAATCTTACAAATTTTGCTTAACTAAAAGTAACTCTGCATTTTTATATGTGAATATTTCGCCATGCGTGGGCCGTTATCTTCAATATCGTACTAAAAAAATGGAGAATAAAACAATGATCAGAAAAATGCCTGTTATTGCTGGTGGATTATTGAGCATTTTATGGGGTGTTTCTCACTTGATCCCAACAAATTCAGTGGTAAAAGGATTCGAAAATATTACCCTTGATAATAAAAGAATAATTCTGATGGAATGGATTAATGAAGGTCTTACCATGATCTTTATTGGCATACTTGTTTTAACAGTCACAATTGCTAATAAAGAAAATAATGGCACTCTTAAATTAGTTTATATCACATCTTCTTTAATGTTATTCGCAATGGCGATTTTATCATTTTTTACAGGTTTTAACATTGATTTTTTACCGTTTAAGTTATGTCCAATAATCTTTACCATTTCTGGATTATTAATAATACAAGGAGCTTTCAGAAAATAATTTTGCACGAAAAATGATATACAAGCCCTATCGATTTTTTCTTCTTTCACCGGAATCGATTAAATCAGGATCTCTTTTTTTGTAGTCTTTATGTAACAAATATTGAATAATCTATTCTTATTTTTAATTAAATAGTCCATTTTACATATTTGTCCATAAGGAGTTTTTCATGATTCAAACAGCCCTGTTAATTCTTCTTTTCTCTTTTTCCATTTTCGCTACTGTTCCTGAGAACTTCTCCTTCACTCCCTATGGGATGGCTCAATACCGTCTACGTTATGATTTCCTTTCAGTAAAAGACGATGGTAAATCTACATCCAGTGGTAACTATTCAAATACCATAGGTTATAAAGTGGGACTGAAGGCATTGATCAACTCGCAGGTGGATTTTCAATTTGAAATCGGAAATGATTGGAGTTCTACCGAAGCAGTATCTGTAGATAACAGCAATATTACTAACCATAGAACATATCTTTATCCCTATTTCAGTCTGGCTTTTGTCAGGTGGGATCCTGGATATATGCATATTCAGGCAGGTAGAATTCCCATTAAAGGTACGCCGGTTACTGACATTTTAGGCGTTTCTGTTCAAAGATCCAACAGTGGTAAAACAATAAGGTATGAATCCTGTTCTCACCAACCCTGGGCGACATCCACCAATGGGACTATGGATGGTTTAAGAATCGGCGCACCAATAAGTAAAAAGGAATTTAAACTGGAAGTGGAGCTTTTCACAACAGTC
Organism: uncultured Fibrobacter sp.; assembly: GCA_964472925.1. Taxonomy (GTDB): domain Bacteria; phylum Fibrobacterota; class Chitinivibrionia; order Chitinivibrionales; family Chitinispirillaceae; genus JAAYPC01. The sequence continues at coordinate 3,663 of CAYYNL010000059.1, forward strand.
ATAACTCAGCGGACTGCACCTTTAAGCGAAGATTTTATGAAAAATGCTGATGGGGTTATGATAATGATGGAATTTCCCATGAGCTATAAAGGGTTAACACTTCTGCCTCAGTTTATAGCTATTCCTTATAGAAACTATGACAAGATTGCCAAAGAGAAGGATCATGAACTGATGGGTGGACTACAGGGAGATATAAAAATAAACCAGGCTTTCTCTCTAAGATTCGGTTACGGTTTTGCAGTGTTTTATCAAAATGTACTCTCCGATTCTTCCAGTGTCAAAGACGAAGCTGTCAGACAGGTTGGAATGAATGGTGGAGTAGGGAGCTCATTAGAGCTTGGACCGGGAAAACTGGATCTTGATCTGAAAATTGGTTCTGATGATGACCGGAAAACCAAGAAGGACAAGCAAATCTTTCCTTATATTGAAACACTTTACACCTGGAATCTCAATAAGCATTTCTCCATCAAACCCAGACTTAGAATTTTCATCACCACCACAGAAACAGAAAAAACCACGGTTAAAAGCAGACCTGAGCTGATTTTCAACGGATCATTCTGATATTTTACTGATTCGGAAGTTTTAGATTCAAGAAAAGACGTCATTAATAAGGACGTCTTTTCTTATATATACAGAAGACTCTGTTAACCTGAGACAGCATTTTTATTATCAATAAGCCGGGATAATTCGACCTTCAAGTTTTTTTCCTTGCTGATCGTGTATAGTCAACACATAACAGCCTCCCTGCAGGGAGTTGATATTTACAGGAGTATTGGGATCTGCTGTAGATACAGAAATAGCTTTCTTACCAGATAGTGAGCTAAGTGTTATGATGCAGTTCTGAGGAATACCTGATATGACAATACCGCCCTTTACCTTTCTTATAATCTTTAACTGCACCTTATCTGCAAATTTACCTTTAATGTGGTTTGTATTTACCTGGGAAGCAATTATTTCGGGAGTCCACATATTACCAGTTAATGCCAGCAGGTACAGATTACCCAGATAACCACTATACCAGTAATCATCTTTAAGAGTGATTACTTCTTTGGCAAAAGCATCAAGAACATCTTCTGTATTAGCCATTGCAGCAACAGCCATGCTTCCTACAGCAGCCATGTTGTGATTACTTCCTGCAGAGGTACCGTTGAGATTAAATCCATCAACAATCTTTTTAACTCCGTAGCCATAAGCCCAGGTTGTGAGTTTTTTTGCCCAGTTTTCCGCTTTTTGGTTACCATGCCAGATAAAATCCATTGTCTGTTTGTAAGGTGCACGAATGGCATCAAAACTGAAATATCCTTTTCTGGAACCTGCTCCTGCACGGCCGCTAACCGATTGCCAATCCGGTACCAGTCCGGTAGAGCTGTTGGCGGCAGCATCGCGAATAAGATGAGTATCATCGGCTAGTTTTGTCCAGCTTTGATCTCCGGATACTTCTGCAAAATATCTGAAAAACGCAGGAGTGTAGTAGGAAATATCGGTTTCATCACAGCCACCCCACGGACGTCCATTGCCACATCCAGGATAAACTGCCAGCTTATCATTGCAAGTCACAATCATTTTTTTTAAAGTATTTATAAGTTCTTTAGCTTTTTCCCTATACCCGGCATCCGGCCATTGCCAATCTGCAACTATTAAGGCACAAGCGACATCGATATCTCCGTCAGTGGCGCTCCCTCTGTCTTCGAAATTATCACATCCATTAACTTTCCACCCCATTAATCCGCAGCCTTCATTGGTTTGTTTTGATTTATAATAGGCATATAGAGAATCGAAAAGATCCTTATCGCCCATGTAGGCCACTGCGACCATGGAAAAACCCTGAGCTTCCACCAGTGATTTTGATAATGGATCGACTCCGGGTCTGACACTGCTGTTGCATCGCTGGAGATATTTCTTTTTCCAGTTATCATACCAGTTCTTTACAAACTCATTGGAGATGACACTGGTCATATTTCCATAAGGATATTTGACGTTTTGGGGAAAAGGGTATTTGGGTTTGATCTGAGCGTTTAGCCCTACTACAACAATATAAAGCAACACCATGCATAAACTAAGCTTTTTCATGAATAAACCTTTCCTGAGTTGTAAATCCCGGCTGAGTATCCATAATATATTAAATAAAGAATGTTTATGCGTATAAAGTAACGGCACCTTTGTGGCATGTTCCGGAAGTGTAGCTTCCTAATCCCCCAGAGGAGACTTAAGACCGGAACATTGCCACAACTATGGTTACCACTTTAAGATGTAAATACTTTGAGAATAAAAAGTAACGGTGTGACTAAAAAATATTGTATCAATCGCTTCAGAAAATTTCTTTCTACCCAAAGTGATTTTTTATTTAATCGTTTTAAATGCGATCCCCCTGTCTGCCTTCCTACAAATGCAGAATTAATGTACTTCAATTCAGGATTTCCATTTTCCATGTCTCATCCTTCCTTTTATAAACCATCTTTTGGTGCATTAAAAAAAAGGTACTACATTTAAATTTTGGTGCAGATTTAGAGCTTCTCCTTTCTTTGAAAAAAAGATGTGGTAATCTATTGAAATTATAGAGTATTGAATCTAATCATGTCATCCAAAAAATTGTCATACTCACTATTATAAAACAAGTTCAATTTATATTTCCGCAGTTGGGGTGGATTTGTCGCGTATCATATTGATTTGATAAGACCTGAAAGGTGTTGAAGGCTTTATCAGCAAAGTGATAAGGTCGAAACACCCGCAATGGCTTCGAGATTATTATCGGACGTGAATGGCCACATCCAACTTCGGAATTCAGGTTCAATATTAAATCTGACAATTGTTTGAAATTTAAGAATTGTGATTTGCATTTACCTCTGATTGGATAGCTTAATTTATTGGAAAAAATGGCATTGAAGTTGCGCTTTCAATTTTCTCGTTTTTGAGTCTCCTAATCTCTCTATTTATAGATGTCGCAATCATAATATGGATGGTCCCTCTTCGCGCTGAAGATATCTGTACCATAAGGAGTTAATCCTAATTTTCGCAGTTGGGATGGATGCAGTTGCGTTCCATATTGAATTGACAATACTTGAAGATGTTCAAGGCTTTATCCACAAGGTGATAAAGTCAAAACACTGGCAATGGCAGCGGGACGTGAATGCGTATCATCTACCTGCAGAATTTTTAGGTTAATATGTAATCACAGTATCGCCATACCGGTGACGGCAGGAATCTATGTCCATCATAAACAAATTACATCAGATGATAAATCGCAGCATTTACGATCAAATCAATCAGTTGATGCTCAGAGTTGGGTTGTTTAGCAAATATCCGGAGCTATGCAGATTAATTTCGGAGTACTGCCTTCGTGAAGTGAAAAGAATCCGATCCACTCTTTTTTCTCTCTCTTATCTGAATCGAATGGTAAATGCATGCAAAAACCTATACACAGGAGCTGCAGCACTTGAGTTTTTCCATCTCTTTGCACTTATTCAAGATGATGTAATAGGTAGTTGCGATACATATAAATCTATGCCATCGCTACACAAAACTATCAACAATTTTTACACGAACATTTCAAACAAAAAAGCACACGACCTCTCCATAATCTTCTCTAACATTCTCTACAGCCAAGGGATGGAGGCTTTCTTGCAGATTGAAGAGCTACCGGAAAGAAAAGAAACCGCTCTCAAAACGATCCTTAGCACTGCAGTAGATTCCCAAAGCTGCCAATTGCTGGAATTACTTTATTCGGCAGAAAATTTCGGAGCTTTTGGGCTGGATGAAATCTATGAGATCTACGATCTTAGGACCGCAAAGAATACCTTTTGCGGACCACTAATAGCAGGGGCTCAACTGGCCGGTGCAAAAGAATCTGAAATAGAACCTCTCAACCGGGTTGGATTATTTCTGGGAAGGGCATACCAGATTTACGATGAGCTTCTGGAATGTTCAAATGCAGACCTCTCCAGCAGTTTCCCTTTAGATATTGTGGAAAATCGCAAAACCATTCTGGTTTGGCATCTATTAAACTACGGACCGCCTGAGGCAAAAACTATTATCAATGAGCTGAGCATTAATTGTTCTGTTCAACAGGTCTCTTGGCTATTAAAAATGTTTGATCAGTATGGTTCGTTTCAGTTTGCATCAGAACAGTTGAGCAGCTTTTGTGAAAAAGCAGTTGATGCATTAAACGACAGTTGGTTCCAGAATGGCTCCGGACATATTAAAGACTTTATTAATGAATTGATTTACTTCAATTTCAGGTAGTCTTTTAAAATTTAAAGTGCTTTAAAAATACCTGACCACTCTTATTTGTATATTAATCTCTGCTATCTTTTCCTTACTTAGGTATTTGTTTTTTCTGGGGATAACAATAATTAAAAGTTCAGACAACATGTTTTCTGTTGATTAGTCAAGTACTACAACCACAGGCGGTAGCTTGATTGAGCGGCAAAGTCGCGAAAACAAGAAGGCACGATAGCGCCTTTACGAGACATCTGGCTCCACTGGCTTAGCAGTGGTTACCTGAAAGCCAGAAATGAAATCCCACTTTTTTTTGAAGCTATAATAAGGCTTAATTCCGGCTGCACTGATACAGCCGTTTTTGAATTTAGCTAGTTTAAAACACGATAGGGGGAATATCTTTTTCTCTGCAATTTAAAGACATATCCCAGTACTGTGCCTCCCCATGGGCAATCCGGAAAATGAATAATTCCCCATTTGGAAAGGCCTTGAAGACATTATGAAGCCATGGGCGATCTTCAAGAAGCTTTTCTTTGAGAGATTGATCTTTTACTTGTTCGATTTTTCCGGTGATCCGCACCATCTTCATTGATCCCATTCCATCACCCGGATTAAAAAAACCCACTTCTACTTTGGGATTATTCTTAAGCTGTACAGAGAGCCTTTTCTGCGTACCGGTATGAAAGTAAAAACCGCTTTCATCGGCAAACCACATTGCCATCGCTCGTAAATGGGGTTGATCGCCTACACTGGTACTTAACCAGGTAGTAGGATTCTGATTGGCAAACTCTCTTATTTCTTCGATGGTTTTCATGTAAATGCCTCCATGATTGCATAAAAGTTATTTTAATTAATCGGTTTCAAATCTTGATTGATTGCTCCTGAAGAAACCTGTTTGACTTAATAATAAAATAATTCTGGATACAAAGACTACACTATCGATATTTAATCGAAGACATTTAGCTTCATTTTGCTTTCTTTAGTGCATCCTCTATCATCTCATCTATACGACGTTCCTGAAAAGTATCTGCTAGCATCTTCAACTTTCGTACAAAGGGAACATATTTTTTATCTAATTTTTCAATATGCTGAGCTCTTTTACTCAGTTGCAGCATATCCCCTCGCAGGATTAATTCATGAAGAATGTTAAGTTCTTCTAAAGGTGGAATGATAAATGGTTCAAGATTTTCTCTTTCTTTTTTCTCTTCATATACCCATTCAATGTGCATATGTTTTTTGATGATGCCTGATAATTTATTCAGATCAATAGGTTTTTCCAAAAAATCATTAAATCCAGCTTTTTTATACTGCTCTTTTTCTACATTAATAACACTTGCCGAAGTTGCTATCATGACAATATTTGAAATAGCTGGTATTTTTCTTATGTTTTTAGCAACATCGAATCCTTTCAAATCTGGCATAAGTAAATCCATCACAATTATATCAGGCATAATTTTTCCTGCCAAAGATATAGCCTTGATACCATTTTCAGCTTCAGTTACATTAAAACCCAATTGTGAGAACCATTCTACTAGTACTTTACGATTTGTCTGCTGATCATCGACAATCAATACTTTTTTTCGTTCTCCTTTATAACCGATAATATTTTTTTCTGCCACTTTGAACCTAACCGAAACATCAGCGGTTGGAAAAGTCACATCAAACCAGAACCTGCTCCCTTTTCCCAACTCACTTTCAACAAAGATATCACCGCCCATCATTCTTACTAAATAACGACTGATAGTCAACCCCAATCCAGCCCCTTCGGTCGTCCTAATATCTTTGGCCTGTTCAAAAGGCGCAAATATATTTTCTAATTGCTCAGAAGGTATACCTATACCAGTATCTTCTACCTCAAAACGAATGGTACACTGTCTTCTTTTTATTTTTCCATTTTTCTTTTTTTCACAGGATAAAACTGATACCCGACAGACCACATATCCTGAATCAGTATATTTTATTGCATTTCCCAACAGATTAAGTAATATCTGGCGAAGCCTTGTTTCATCAGCAACAATACCTTGAGGTAACTCCTGATCAATCTGAAAATTGACCGATAAATATTTGCTTTCAGCTTTAATCCGGATGACATTTCTAATAGAATCCAGAAATGACCAAAGATCTAATCCAGATGGATGCAGTTCAAATTTTTTGGCTTCGATTTTTGATAAATCTAGAATATCAGAAATAAGTGCCAGTAGATGCTCCCCGCTGCTTTTTATGATTTCAATACCGTTTTTTTGGTGCTCATTGAGAGTTACATCCCTTTCGAAAAGCTGAGCATACCCCAAAATTGCATTAAGGGGAGTACGCAACTCATGACTCATACTGGCCAGAAATCCACTCTTTATTTTGTTTGCTGCTTCAGCAGCTTCTTTTGCTTTGTTGAGTTGTTTATTTGTATCAGATAATTCTTTTGTACGTTTTTCAACAAGGTCTTCCAGATGTTCCCGATATTTTTTCAGTTCCTCTTCAGTTCTTTTACGTTCATCAATATCAATGAGAACTCCTACAATCCTTGTTATTTTACCGTCTTTATCACGCAATACAACAAACCCCTGTATTAACATCCATCGATAACCATCCTTTGCATATTTGAACCTGATTTCATATTTTTCTTTATCAACCTTCGATTGTGTAAATTTTACTTTATTAATTATTTTTTTTATTTTTTCCTGATCATCAGGATAGATTATTTGTATCCATTCATCAAAACCAAAATTATCTTTTTTTGGTTCATAACCAAGGGCAGTAAAACTATTGGGCGTTGCATACCAGGTATTTTTGACAAGATCCCAATCCCATATTCCTATTTGAGCAGATTCCAGAGTCATTCTTAGACGTTTTTCCGATTCTTTGAGCTTCTCTTCTGTTATCTTTCGCTGCGTAATATCAGTAAGCATTGCAAAAGATCCTTTATATTTTTTATCATTGTCAATAATCGGCGTTGATGAAACAAGTGTCCAGATTATTTTTCCGTTTTTATGGTGATACCGGCTTTCGTATATTTCAGAAATTCCCTGTTTACATTTTGTAATTCTTACTAAAAACTCAGACATATCTTCTTCAGGAATAAAATCTGTAATAGACCGGTTTTTAATTTCTTCAATACTATATCCGAGCATCTCAGTTACTCTCGCATTGACATAATTGATCACATTATTCTCATCCAGCATCAATATACCTTCATTAGTTGTATCAACTATTCTACGGTATTTTTCCTCACTCTTCTGGAGATTACGAAACATCAGCAGGCTTGTCAAACCATCGGAAAGCCTCCTTCCTATTTCCTGAAACAGATTTTTCTCTTGTTTTGTCCAAATCCGTGGATAAGACTGCTGATCTAATGTCAATTCCCATGGTTTTCCGACCTTCGGATACACTGCCATGGAAATCTGACTCTTAACTTTAAACTGTTTGGTGAATTCTTTTTGCAGTACATAATCCTCGCCTGATATTATAGGCCTGTCACCAGCATCAAGTAATAATTTGAATATATCTGCAACCATTTTAGTGGTTGGTACCTCAAGTTTGTTAAGGAAGACATTTCCATAAAAACCAGGTCTTGCACGTTCCATCGGAACCTTCCATGTAGGAGCCTGATCATCACAAGGATATATAAGAACTGCCTGTTCTGCATTAAATATTGAAAGCATTGCGTCAAGCACATCGCTCATCATCTGCTCCAGATCATTAGTTCCGCGAATCGCCTTATTTACAATATCCATGTTTTTTAAGAATTGAATTGTGTCAAGATGCTCCATTTCGGCAGTCTTACGATCCTGAATATCAAGGCGTATTCCGGTCAGACGGGTGACTAATCCAGTTTGATCGCGTTCAAAACTATATCCTTTCGTTTGGATCCATCTGTAAGTACCATCAGCCTGCAGAAACCGTGCTTCATACTGATATTCTTTAAAATCTCGTGATAATGCTTTTTTAAATAGTTTTTCTACATTATGCCGGTCTTGTGGATGCACCCGGTCTAGCCATACTTTTCTATTTGTAGGCGATTCTTTTGGCTCATATCCCAGCATTGTGTAATAGACTGGTGAAGCATAAATCAGGTCTTTTTTAACATCCCACTCCCAAATACCAATATGCCCGGCTTCCAAAGTTATTCTTAGCAGCTCTTCTTTTTTCCGGAGCTTTTCTTCTGTTTCTTTCTTTTTTGTAATATCGGTAAGCATTCCAAAAGCACCTTTATAATTCTTTTTTTCATCAAAAACTGGAGTGGTAGATATCAATGTCCAAACTTTATATCCATTTTTATGGCGGAAAGGGTGTTCATCAATCACTGACATTCCATTTTTCAGCTTTTTTTTTCTTTCGATAAAAGAATTAATATCCTCCTTGAACATAAAATCGGTATTGCGATGATTCATCATATCTTCAACCTGATACCCCAGCATCTCAGCCATCCTATTATTTACAAAAGTAGTTATATTGTTCTCATCTATCATCCAGATACCCTCAATGGAGGTATCAACAATTCTTCTGTATTTTTCTTCACTCGCCTTCAATTCTTCAAACTGTTTCTTCAATTGAGGATAGTAGCTTTTTTTAATCGAATTTTCACCTAAGCCGATAATCTGTTTCAGGCGATCATTTCTTTTTAATCCGATATCAAAGTGCTCGTTCATAAATATTCTCAATATCCTTAAATGAAGGCTCTTTTGGATTGGTGACAAGACAGGGATCATTTAATACATGTCTGGTTAAAAAAGGTATATCCTCTTTTTTTACCCCGATTTCGCTTAACGATTGAGTAATACCTAAACTTTTTATAAATGAGATTAATTCCTCCCGTATTTTACTTTTCTTCTGATCATAAGAAAGCCCATTAAGATCTAATCCCAACATTTTTGCTATACGTAAATATTGCTCAGAAGCACTTTCAAAATTAAAATCGAAAACATAACTAAGTATTGTACCATTACATAAACCATGACTCAGATTATAATAGCCGCCGATAATGTGCGACATCGAATGTACTAGTCCAAGACTTGCATTAGAAAAGGCAATTCCGGCCAACAAACTTCCTACAGACATTGAATTGCGAAAATTTATATCTAAAGGGTGTTCAATGGCACTTTTTAAATTTTTTCTTACAATCCGTATAGCTTCCAAAGCCAGCAAATCAGTTATCATCGAACTTGCAACAGAGACACAAGCCTCGATCGCATGAACCAATGCATCTATACCTGAATACATTGTGATTTTTTCCGGCATAGTGGTAGTTGTTACGGGGTCAATAAGTGATATATCAGGTACGATTGCCTTACTGATTATGGCAATTTTAATCCTTCTGACAGTATCGGTTATAATTGCAAATTGAGATATATCTGCAGATGAACCTGCAGTTGTTGGAATGCAGATCAGAGGAGGAGTTGGTATGAGGATTTGATCCACGCCTTCAAAGGTTGATATTTGTTCATTATTATTGACTACAATTCCAATTCCCTTTGCACAATCAATTGGACTCCCACCACCAACTGCCACAATTACATCGCATTGTTCGTGAAGATACTTTTCCGCTCCTGCCATTACTTCCACATCCTTGGGATTAGATGTAACATCAGAAAAAATGACATAGTGAATACCAGCCTTTTCTAAACTTGCCTGTACTTTTTTTACCCAGCCACAACTGATAACTCCTGGATCGGTTACCAGAAACACTTTTTTTGCGCCAAAATTTCCTGCATATTGACCAACAAGATTCAGCGAACCTTCTCCTATCACAAATTCAGGAACAACAAATTTTCGTGGTTCCATTTTCTTTATTCCTCTACAAAATTTAACTGAAACCAAAAAAAATTCTATAATGTCCTCTATTAAGGAAAACAGTAATTAACATGATTTCAAATGCAAAATTTTTTCCAAAGATTTGCTGTCTTTGATCCCTTACCCCCTAATTTCTTAAGGGGAATTTGAAGATCTCTTAATGACATAGTATGAACTTGAGCTCAGGAAGGAATAGTCTCTTTACGTAAAGACCACTTCGGGGGATCAGTGGCATTTAAGAGTAAGATATATGGATAAAAAAGAAGACAATTGAAATGTAGGAAAAAAAGTGACAAAAAGGATTTTCCAGGTCAGTGTGATACCCGATATTTATTCACTATAGATATAAGATCGTTAACATCAAAAGGTTTTTCAATAAAATCATCAGCACCTACTTTTTCAGCTATCTCACGGTCTTTTACCTGTGTGGCAGCAGTCATAAAGATTACAATGGACTCAGGATTTTTCTGTTTGATTTTTTTACACACTTCCCATCCATCGATATCTGGTAAACGAATATCTAGAAGAATAATGGAAGGATTTTGGGATTCAAACATTTCAATTCCTTCCTGTCCGGTAGCTGCGACACTACATTTTATTTTTCTGATCATCAAATTGAATTTTACAAGCTCTCCAATTATCGCCTCATCTTCAATAACAAGCACAGTGTCATTCATTAATAATCTCCTTAGGGAGAGTAAAATAAAAAGTCGCTCCTTCTCCATAGGTTGATTCAACCCATATTTGTCCACCTTGTGATGCAATAATCTTTGAAGCAATTGATAAGCCTAAACCAGAACCGATACTACGTTTTTTTTCATCACGAATTCTATAGAATTTTTCGAATATTTTTTTCTGTTCCTCCTTTTTGATCCCAGGTCCGGTATCAGATATTCCCACTTGTATAAAATCTTCTGTTTCGCTGATATTAATAGTTATTTTCCCTTCTTCTTTAACATAGCGCAAGGCATTATCCAGAAGGTTACGTATAACCTGCCCGGTTTGGTCTTTGTTGCCTACTGCTCTACAGTTATTTCTGGTTTTGTTGTGAACTTCCAATGGAAAGTTTGAAGGTAAATTAAGTACATTTATAACTTTGTTAATAACATCTGAGATATCAAATGGCTCTGTTTTAAATTTGATATTCCTGGTTTCGATTTTAGAAATATCCAGTAGATTTCCGATAAGTGCTGCAAGTCTTTTTGATTCAGATACAATTATGGATAAGATATTGGCCCTGGTGGAATTGTCCAGTTGCAGATCAGATGCAGCAAGAGTCTGAGCATATCCAAGTATACTTGTTAATGGAGTTCTTAACTCATGTGAAGCAAGAGCCACAAATTCTGTTTTCATGTCGTCAATTTTTCTAAGCTCATTATTGGCTTTCTGCAGTTCGATATTTGTAAGGCGTAGCTGTTCAGCTACTTTTGATAACTCCTCAGTCCGGATATTGATCCGGTCTTCCAGCTCCTCATTAAGTTTTTTCAGCTCTTTTTGGACAGCTTTTCTTGAATTTATCTCATTATTTAATTGAGTGTTAATTTTTTGCAAATTACAGGCCTGAATTTCCAATTGTTTTTTCTGATTTACTATCTGCAGATGAGTCTTTACTCGGGCAAGTACTTCCTCATACTCTATCGGCTTGGTTATATAATCCACACCACCTAATTCAAACCCTTTTACTTTATCCTCTACTCCTGTGAGTGCTGTCATAAAAATTACTGGTATATTCTTTGTTGATTCATCTGCCTTCAGTCTCCTGCAAGTTTCAAATCCATCCATATCCGGCATAAGTATGTCTAATAGAATTAGATCCGGTTTAAATCTTTTGGCACGTCTTAGTCCACCTTCCCCTGTCTGAGAAACTATTACTGTATAACCGCATTTCATCAAGTAATCGCCAATTACAGCCAGATTCTTTGGCTGATCATCAATTATCAGAATCGTTTCAGATACAGAATGACCGGTTGAGTCAGTATTTAAATCATTATTCATTATTGCACGGCAAATTACCGATTTTATTATGAGAATTAAATCATCTAAATACAAAAAGAAATTTTTACAGTTATAGCCTATTGTCAATAGCAAGCACTTGCCATGCCAAAGTCTATAATAAAATCTTTGAAATTGCTAATTTATGCCACTATAAGCACTTCAATTTATAGGGAACCTGGAGCTTTAAAAAAGAGTTGTTTGGTAAAGTTCTTATTCAAGAAAATGGAGATATTTATCATGTAGTGAAATAGAAATAAATAGACTACCTTCCAAATTATAAAAATCCAAAATACTTATTAAATCTTGCATTTTCTCAGAAAGAAAAGAATCGATTCAAATGCTTAAATGACAATCAAATTAAATGAAAATACTTTCATCACTCAATTACAGAACCCTCAATTCCTTTATCGGTTCTACAAACCATTCAATTACCCATTATTGACTCTCTACATCAAAAATTGTCATTTGTTCAAATTTTCGTACTTTTTCCACGTAATTATTATCTGGTCTGAACATGTTCAAATCTAATTCCGACGATTTGTTTGACACTAATCGCATAGAGTCTTAAAGTTATCGGCTTCAAAAGTGGAGAAAGCATATCTACCTGCTGATATAGTCGAAAAAAGACTTCTGAGCCGATAAACAAAGGGGTCTAAGAGAGTCGCATCAAATAATCGGTTTAGATTTTTAAATTATTTCTCCTTCTTTAAATCATAGTCATGGTATATTTTTGATATATGGATCCATCAGTTGTTCTTCCCTCTGCTTCAATAGATGAAGCAACCAGTAACTTTTTAAAAAAAATCCAGGAGGTCAACCCAAAGGTACAGACTGAACTGGTTGAAAAGGCATTTCGTTTTGCATTCAAAGCACACCAAAATCAGCTCAGAAAATCTGGTGAACCATTTTTGGCTCACCCTGTGGCGGTTGCCCTGATCCTGGCTGAACAACGTCTGGACCCTGTCACTATCGCTGCCGGATTACTCCACGATGTTATTGAAGATACGCAGATTCCACTATCCGATATCATTAAAGAATTTGGAGAAGAAGTAGCTCTTCTGGTGGATGGAGTTACTAAAATCAAATCTTTCCAGATGAAATCAACCCAGGAGCGTCAGGCTGAAACATACCGCAAGATGCTGCTCTCGATGGCAAAGGATTTAAGGGTTATAATAATTAAATTTGCAGACCGCCTTCATAACCTTCGAACTCTCAAATATCTTGATCCCGAACGAATCAAAGCTATCGGAACCGAGACTTTGGATATCTATGCTCCTCTTGCTCACCGGTTGGGGATGGCCAGAATAAAATGGGAACTCGAAGATCTGGCTTTCAAGCATCTTAATTGGGAAGCTTATCGGGATATTGTAGTAAAGGTAGTAGCCAGCAGAAGCGAAAGAGAATCAATCATAGATAACTTTGTCCTGCCGCTTCGAAGTAAACTGGAAGAGAATAAAATAGAGAATACCATCGTAGGGCGACCCAAACACTTCTATAGTATCTACCGAAAAATGAAACAGCGCAATAAACCCTTTGAAGAGATCTATGACCTTCTGGCCATAAGGGTGATTGTTAACACCATTGCAGACTGTTATCATGTTCTGGGATTAGTGCATTCATTATGGACTCCTATTCAAGACCGGTTTAAGGATTATATCAGCACACCTAAAAGCAACGGTTATCAGTCTTTACACACAACAGTGTTTGGGGAAAACGGTCATATAGTTGAAATGCAGATTCGTACCTGGGAAATGAACCAGGTGGCAGAGGATGGAATCGCTGCACACTGGCTTTATAAAAGCGGCAACAAAGAAATGTCCAAAGACGATAAGGCATTGATCTGGTTGAAAAATCTAATCGAATGGCAGAAGGATCTCACCGACTCTACCGAGTTTTTTGAATTCTTTAAAATCGATCTTTTCCATGCTGAAATTTTTATTTTCACTCCAAAAGGAGATCTGATTTCGCTGCCTAAAGGCGCCACGGTTCTTGATTTTGCCTTTGCTGTTCATACTGCATTGGGAATTCATTGTATCGGAGCCAAAATTGATGGAAAAATCGAACCAATAAATAAAGTTCTTAAAAGCGGCCAGACAGTAGAAATTCTGCATCTTAACTCTAAAAAGCCCTCTATCGACTGGCTTCGTGAGGTAAAGACACCAAAAGCCAGAAGCGCTATCCGGCGATGGCTTAAAAACACTGGCCGACAGGAAAGTATTGATCTGGGCAAAAAAATAGTCCAGGCTTCCTATAAAAGATTGCATACAACCACTCCTTTTAATGATCATATACCCGGGCTGCTTCAGTATCTTGGAATCAACAATGTGGATAGGCTTTATGAGCTGGTGGGAAGCGGGGAGCTTCCGGTCAGCAGGGTGATGCGATATTTTCAGGTTCGCAAAATTAAAAAATCCGCCTCAAATGTGGTCTCCAGGCTGGTTGACACTTTTACAGGTCGCGCTAATCAGGCGATACTGGTTGGGGGTAATGAGGATCTGATGGTAAGATTTGCCAAATGCTGTAATCCTATTCCTGGTGATCCAATCATTGGCTTTGTTACCAGGGGCCGCGGAATATCGGTTCACCGTACCGATTGCCCCAATGTGGAACTGTTTACAACAGATCAGGAACGTAAGATTGAAGTGTCCTGGGATGATGGTTTGCAAAATAAATATTTTGTTACTCTGGAGGTGGTTGGCAGTGATCGTCCAGGGCTTTTACATGAAATCAGTGAGGTTTTTTCGGTTTTCGGGGCAAATGTAATTGAAGGTTCCCTCAAAACATTCAGCCAGCAGGCAAAAGCAGTCTTTAAAATCGAAATTCGCAACAGAAACCAGCTAAAACAAATCTTCAGAAGAATGGAGAAGATTAAAGGAATTGATAATATTTCCCGTGTAAAAGATTATATTAACTATCCTCAGGAAGGAAACTCCTGAGTCGGGGGAGTCCATGAGTTGGGAAAGTATTGAAGGAATAATATGGGTGGCAATTGCAGGATTAGGTTCAGGCATTCTCACTGCAGTGATCCTGATATTGCTGATAAGGATGAAACATGCCAAAAAAACCCAACAGAACCAGTTTCAAACAAGTTTTGTATTCTCAGGAAACCTCAAGCAAACCACACTTCTTGATGCCATTCAATTTCTGGAAATTGGCAGACGAGAAGGAATTCTTCATGTTTATTCAGGCAGACGTAAAGGATATCTGACATTCTTTAAGGGGCAGGTAATCGATGCCTTCTACCGCAATGAAACCGGCAGGGAAGCAATTTTCCAGATGCTTGAATTGACAGAAGGCGATTTTTACTTTGAACCTAAGACAGTCAATCAGCCAAAACTGATATCAGATACCATGATGGACATCGCATTTGAATGGGATTCCCGGCGTAATAGCGGGTTTCAGCAATAATTTTTCTTTAAAAGAGGTTTTGATGAACGGTAAATTAAAGATTTTTTCGGGGAATGCCAATCTTCCTCTGGCAAAAGCTATCTGTGATTATGCCGGAGTGGAACTTGGCAAATGCGAAATCAGAAAATTCAGCAATGAAAATATCAAAGTAAGTATCGTAGACAGTGTGCGTGGCCAGGATGTATTCATCATTCAGCCATCATGCTCACCTGTTAACGAAGGAATTATCGAACTTTTAATAATGATCGATGCGGTAAAACACGCCAGTGCCGGAAGAGTCACTGCAGTTGTTCCTTATTTTCCCTACGCACGTTCCGACAAAAAAGATGAACCCAGAATTTCTATCACTGCCCGCCTGATGGCTGATCTTCTTCAGACTGCGGGAGCCGACCGGGTAATGACCATGAACCTGCATTCTCCTCAGATTCAGGGTTTTTTCAGAGTACCAGTAGATCATCTTCTGGCAGGAAGGCTTTTATGTAACTATTTCGAAAAGGTCGGTACAGAAAATTGTGTGGTAATAGCACCCGATGCCGGTAGTGCCAAGAGGGCTGGTCATTATGCCATCAAATTGGGTCTTCCTTTAGCAATACTAGACAAAAGACGCACCGATGATACAGAAAACCCTGTCATTCACAACGTTATCGGAGATGTAAAAGGAAAAAAAGCCATAATTTTCGATGATGAAATCGCCTCTGGAGGCTCGATTCTGGAAGTGATCAAAGCACTGGAATCTCTGGGAGTGGAGGAGATTCAGGCATGTTGTGTTCATGCGGTTCTCTCAGGAAATGCATCTGAAAAACTGGCCAATTCAAAATTGTCAAAACTGGTAGTTACAGACACGGTTGCCATTCCAGAGTATAAAAAATTCCCTAAGCTGGAAATTATCTCTGTGGCAGAACTGTTTGCTAAAGCGATTATGTATACCAACCGCGGTGAATCAATCAGCGGACTTTACGACAAGTTCTGATGGTAAAAATTATGATCGGAACCGAGGAATCCGGAAGCAGACTCGATCGTCTTCTGCGTAAACGATTTGCCCTGCTTCCCCTCTCAGAAATTTATGCACTGATCCGCAAAGGTAAAGTTCGTATCGATGGTAAAAGGGCGAAACAGGATCAGAGACTTACTGAGGGTAACTTTCTTGAAGTAGACGTAGATGCTTCAGAAGAGCACAAACCTTCCGGTCCTGACAAATCATTAAAAAGTATTGTAAACACCTTTTTTTTTCATCGCAATTTCCGCATTATATATGAAGATGAGGATCTGCTGGCCTGTAATAAACCATCAGGTCTGGTAGTTCATCCTGGAACCGGACATCTTAATCAGGATACCCTTATCGAATTGGCTGAAGGTTATCTGGTAAATAAAGGGTGTCTGAAAGAAGGGGAGGAGCCTGCGCTGGTCCACCGTCTTGACCGCGACACTTCGGGTGTAATTCTTATCGCTAAGAATAAAAGATGTGTTCGCAAGCTTCATGAGATATTTCGCAGCCGGGATATTTCTAAACAATACATTGCTTTATGCCATAACCGACCTCCGGAATATGAAGGGGAGATAGTTTTGGGTATGGCTCGTATCTTTGAAAAAAGCGGTACAAAAATGAAAATTGATGAGCATGGGCAATTAAGCAAAAGCCGATACAGAATCGTTGAATACAATAATTTACTTTCAAAACTGGAAGTAAACCTGGAAACCGGGAAAACCCATCAGATAAGGGTTCATCTGGCACATATCGGAGCACCAATAGTGGGTGATGAGCGTTACGGAAATCCTCAACTGGATAAAAAAGTACTCCAAAAAAAACAGCACCGTTTGTATTTGCACGCACACAGAATCGTTTTCACCCATCCAACAAGGGGCCGTAAAATAATTATAGAGGCACCCGAACCACCTGAATTTCACGAGCTTATGAAATAAGTACCTGATATTGTACTTATAATTGTTTTATGTTATAATGATTTGGAAGCTTTTTTCAGCCGCTCCTTTTTCATCAGAACACTCTGCAGCTTTTTTGGAGATAATTTTATGAGTTCTACAGAATCCAATAAGCAGGCGGATAGTTCAGAGAAGAAAAATCTGCGCATCCACAATCTGATCGCCAATATCGAACGCACATTTCTTCCTGCCGGTCATATTATTGGTAAATATCAGATTATAAAGGAAGTGGACAGGGGCGGGATGGCAGTAGTTTACAAAGCGCTTCAACTCGATCTCAAACGTGAAGTAGCGCTCAAAGTAATGCCTGCAAATATCACCATCAACAGACGTTTTGTTGAACGCTTTCTTTCTGAAGCACATGCAGTTGCCAAGCTGAGTCATCCAAACATTGTCAGCATTCATGAAGTAGCCAGAGAGGATAACATCTATTATCTGGTAATGGATTTTATACCTGGTGAAAACCTTTATTATTATCTTCATAACAAAAAACCGAAGCTGGTTGATGTCCTGGAAATCGTTTCCCGTCTTGCAGGGGCCCTAGCTTATGCACATGATCAGAAGATTATTCATCGTGATCTTAAGTTAAACAACGTGATCATGAGAGATCCTCTCAATCCGGTGCTTATTGATTTCGGACTTGCCAAAACTATGGAGACCGATGATGATACGGATGCTCTTACCCGTACAGGAGAAATCATGGGCTCACCTTCCTATATGGCACCTGAACGGCTTCTTGGGGGAATGGTAGTTGACCATCGAAGTGATATCTGCTCACTGGGAATTATGCTCTATGAAATGCTTACCTTTAAAAACCCCTATATTGATCATAGAAATCTGCACCAGACTACCATCAATGTCATGGAAGCCAACCCCATACCGCCACGCAAACTGGTCCCCTGGCTTCCGGTGGAAATCGAAGCTATCACCCTCAAGGCCATGGCAAAAGATATGTCGCAGCGATATCAGTCTATGGAAGAATTTAAGGCGGATATCAACCGTTATCAACGCGGAGATCTGGTTTTGGCCAGGCCTCCATCACTAAAATCAAGAATTACCCGTTTCTTACGGGTAAACTGGGCACCGGTAATCATCAGTACTCTTATATTGATTTTTCTGGCTTTTGTGGGGTTATCTATTCACAACAGAAATATCAAAGAACGTTCCCACTGGCAAAAAACCTTTGAGGACAACTTTGAGTACAACGAAAAAAACATAGACTGGGCGTTCTTTCCCGATCTTAATGATACGGTCTGGACTCTGCAGGATGGGACACTTCGGGGCAGTTTTGAGGGTTTGGCCTTTGCAAGACTACAGCGACGTTTCAATCAGGACATGATGATTGAATGTGATATTATTTCCGATTCCAATGATCTGTATAACGCTGGAATATTTATCTTCAGCGAGCATCCAGACAGTGGTTACTGCTTTTATTTCAACAGAAACGGGCAGGCATCACATGGAATGAGTTATCCCCGAAGCAGCTTTCTTTTTCGTAATAGTCCAGTGCTAATGATTCCTTTGAATAAAAGAAACCATATTGAAATAGAGCGTATCGAGAACACCATTACCTTTACTATCAATGGAAAAGCTGTCTCAAAGGTTTACGATTGTTTTCCCCCATTGGGTAAAGGTCATGACAGGATCGGCTTTTTTGTCAATGGAAGTACAGCTAGATTTGACAATGTTAAAATCTATCGCAGGGCAATTCCGCTTATGCCTAGTCCTGCACTGATTGCAGACCGTTTCCGGGAAAGAGGTGACCTCGAATCTGCTCTTGATGAATATAGGGGACTTCAACTTGATTCCACCCCCAGGGAACTTTTCAAGGATATTCCGCTCAAAGAAGTCGATTGTCTGATCCGTTTACACCGTTACGAAGAAGCTTACGAAGTAATTCAGACAAAAGCAGTAAATATCAGGGATGACCAGTTAGCAGCGCACAGATGTTTTCTGGAAGGATTACTCTTCTATGACCTGGGACAGATGAAAGAGGCTGACAGCATCTTTAAAATACTGGCTTCACGTTATCCTTCATTTCCTGAAAACTTTTCAATTATGAGTAAAGCACTTATCGAGTGCCAATTGCTTCTGGATAGAGCAATGCTAGACAGTGCAGAAAAGGAGATCAGAACCTATATACACCAATACGGAAGGTATAAGCACCACTGGGGAAAACTTCATTTGGATCTGGTAAGAAAACATTTGGTTAAACGCAATTTTGAAAAAGCGGAGTTTCTGATTAATGAGATAATGGTCTCCTACATGAATGTGGCTGAAATCATTGCTGAAGCCAGAAACCTGCTTGGAAAAATCTATCTGGAAAAAGGTAATCATTTAAAAGCCAAAGAACAATTTGATCAGTGTGTAATTGCATTCCCCGGCACCGATGCATTCTGGAAAGGATGGTTCGAACTTGCAGGAATTTATGAATATGAAGGTTCCTTCAAGGATGCCATTACCATTTATCAAAAGATAAGCAATGAATGCCCCCCCAATTCGCCTCTTCCAATGATGGCAGCTTTAAGACATGCCGAACTTATTTACAATGAGTCTTCTGAAACAAGTCTGTTTTTACTGCATAAAGTAATCGATGATCCTCATCCCTTTCCTCTTCCCAGACTGATAGCCTCTTTTTATGCCGGTAAAATCGACTCCAGAGAATTTCTTTTCCGGTGGAATGCACTCAGGCCAGATGACTCTTCTTACCGGTATCACCTCGCACGTAAAGCGATATTTACAGGAGATCTTATAGCAGCAAAAAAACACTTGATTGACCTCAAGAAAAATTCGGTTACAGGAAGCTGGCAGTATCTGACTGCTGTAAAGCTGCTAAGTAAAAGGTACTGGTAGAGAATATCTCTTAATCCTAAAAACCGCAGTAGGTGATGATGAAGAACCGTAAGATATTGATGCAGAAAGGCTTGAAGTCCTTGAAGGTTTTA